>JACPVY010000104.1 GCA_016197345.1 Burkholderiales bacterium | reverse complement strand
GCCACGCCGATGCCATAGGCTGGATCAGCTTGCATACAATGATTGATATGCCTGACTTTGATTTTGCGGGGGGCGTTGGCGATTGAGCGGGCGGTATTGTCAAACAACACTTGTTGTTGTGCGCTGCTCATCAAGCGGAACAAGGCACCGGGTTGCGAATAGTAATCGGTATCGACGCGATGGTTCCAATGCGCGGCTGCGCCGATCAGCGGCAACTCTGGTTCACTAAACTCAGTTTGCTGCGCCCATTCACCCACCTCATTCGGCTCATACGCGAGCGTGCTGCCGAAATTGCCGTCGGTACGCATGGCACCATCACGGTGGAAGAAATGCGCAGGGCATTTGGGCGCATTCACTGGTATCAACAGGTGGTTGACACCGAGCCGATAGCGCTGTGCATCGCCATACGAAAAGAGCCGCCCCTGTAGCATTTTATCGGGCGAAAAACCGATACCGGGCACGACATTGGCTGGATTAAACGCCGCTTGCTCGACTTCGGCGAAATAATTTTCAGGATTGCGATTGAGTTCCATCTGGGCAGTCATTGCGCTCTATCGCTTCGTATAAATCACGCTGGTGACTTTCTCTATCTTTGCCAATGACCGCTTCCGCTTCGGCGTCGCTCCAATTTTTTATTCCCTGCTGACATATAAAATGAAACTTCACCCAATGCCGTTCATTTTTTGCATTGATCAGGCTAAAAGTATGGCTGGCAAAGCCGTGCATGTGGCGATAACTGGCGGGGATGCCGCGATCAGACATGCTAATGGTGATTTGGTGTAGCGCTTCGGGCAGCGAAGTCCAAAAGTCCCAGTTGCTGCGGGGATTGCGCAAGTTGGTACGCGGATCGCGTTTGATGGCGTGATTCAGATCGGGGAATTTCAGCGGATCACGCATAAAGAACACGGGGGTGTTATTTCCCACCATGTCCCAATTTCCTTGCTCGGTATAAAACTTAACCGAAAAACCGCGAATATCACGTTCGGCATCGGCGGCACCACGCTCGCCAGCGACGATGCTAAAGCGAGCAAACAATTCTGTTTTTTTACCGACTTCTGAAAAAATAGCGGCGCGGGTGTATTGGCTGATATCGTGTGTCACCGTGAACCAACCATAGGCTCCCGAACCTTTTGCGTGCATGCGCCGTTCGGGGATCACTTCGCGGCTAAAGTGGGCAAGCTTTTCTAAATACCAGACATCTTGCAAAAGTTGCGGGCCACGCGGCCCGGCCGTTAAGACATTTTGATTATCCGCTACTGGGCAACCGGCAGCGGTGGTCAACTTGGTTTCGTCGCTCATTGTCTCTCTCCTTGGGTGGTAGGGCAACGCGATGAGATCGGGCGTGGCGCCCGCCAAAGACGAACACCACGCCAGCACGATCGCCCCGTTCGACGACTTAGCGTACGACGCGCGTCCCAACAACTTCCACCGTCACCCGGCGATTTTGCGCGCGATGTTCGCCACTTTGGTTATCGGTGACAGGTTGGCTTTCGCCCTTACCTTCAGTGAAGACGCGGTTTTCTGCCACGCCTTTGCTGATCAAATAAGCTTTCACTGCTTCAGCGCGACGCTGTGACAGTCTTTGATTGTATTCAGCGCTACCGACGGAATCAGTGTGTCCCACTGTCACCATCACTTCAGTATCCATGCCCTGCAATTTGTTGAGCAAATCATCGAGCGCAGCCCGCCCTTCAGGCTTAACAACGGCTTTATCGAAATCAAACAGCGCTTGTGCTGCAAAGGTTACTTTTTCAGAGACAGGCTGTGGCTTCACGACAGGTGGAGGTGGCGGTGACTCTTGGGCGATCACTGGTGCAGGGGTTGGCCGGGTTTCGCTGACAGGCATAGGTGCTGGGGCCGAATAGGCTGGCTGGCCGAATCTATAGACGAGATTGAGCGAATAGAAATCGATATCGCGCCGACTTTTCAGAGCGTCGTTGATGCGATAGCGTTCGGCTTCCAAGCGCATCGCCAGCGCCGAGGTAAATCTATATTCAAAGCCTAAGCCCGCCTTCGCATTAAAGCCTTGCTCACTGCGATGTGAGGCGATGCCAGAACTTACATTAATCCCGGTGACATCGGTTTCGCTACGGGCGTAATTGGTGCCTAGGCGACCATATAAGATCGTGCGTTGTGACATCGGCATTTGCAATAACAAATCAAAATGCACGCCTTCTACTTTATCTCGACCGCTAAAAGTACCTACTGGCGGCGCGCCCACGGCGAAACCGATGCGCCCCATGTCAAACCAGCCTGCTTCCAGAGCAAAATTCTCGCTCAGTTGTTTGCCCATAAAGATTTTATAAGCAGAGGCGCGCCGCTCGCTATTGATATCGACACTAGTCGCCCCATTTGCCCGCCAATAATCTGCAATTGCTTGATTATCCAGCGTGGTGCGGCTACGGCCGCCACCTGCACCAACATACCATGCTGTATCAGCCCAGCGCCAATCGTCGGGCACCTCATCGGCGCGCGCCAAAGAACTGCTGAGCAAAGCGCATGCAAGCAAGGCGAGATGGGTAGTGGGTTTCATCATATTCATGCAGATTTCTCCTGAGATTAAATAGCAAATGGTGGTTTGCAAAATGGCACGCGAAACAACGCCATAGGGCGCTAGGCGTCTATCGCTGCGCGAACGGAGTGCGAGTGGTTCAAATCCAAGAAATCAGGTATTGGCGCTATCAGCCTTTGCCCTGCACAAAACGCTTGATGCAAGAATGGCAGGCGCTTACAAACGTCCTGTCAACATCAACACGACGATGATCAGCAAAATCACACCAGCGAGGCCACTTGGCCCATAGCCCCAACCACGACTATGTGGCCACGCAGGGATGACGCCGATCAGGGCCAAAATAAGAATGATGATTAAAATATTCGCCATGGCAAACTCCAAGAATGGCTGCATGGTGACACGCAACGACAACACCAATCGCGTGGGCCAGCGCTGAGCTAGCGATAAGCTGCAAATAATGCAGCGACATAAAAATGACGTATTAAAAGCATGGGAGTTACGCGATCAATACGCATCAGCGAACTTGAGCGCCTAAAAAAACGGTAGGGAATTAACCTTTTAATTGCGATTTAAAATAATGAAATGAATGGGTAAAAGCATCGCGCACTTTTTCCATACTGGCTGTCATGCTTTCCCAGTTTTCTTCACTCGCGGACTTCATTTCATCTAATTTACTCATCGCTAGCTTCGATTGCGCGCGCAATTTAGCCAATTCTTCATGGTATTTTTCTTTTGCATCGGCTTTTGCTTCATCTGCTTTATTACCAAGATCATCCATCGCTTGCTCTAAATCATCCAATTGCGATTTCATTTTGGCGATATAGGTATCTTTCTTACTCATGGTGCTACTCCTTGCGGTTGATAAATCGGATTTAACGGTATGTCGCAAGAATAGACACAAACAAATTACCGTTCTGTGCGCTAGCACACCAAGCACGTGGCACACATGTCCCTCTTTCCTGCCGCAGCCTTGAAAAACGACTAAAAGAAAAAATTTTTTCTTAAGTTCGCTTGCGCACAGAAGCGAGCAGTTTGAAAACCTACTCTACACGTGGCGACATTTTGAGCAGCGACGTCGTTCATCAGCAGTCTTCATTCACTGAATCATTTACCGTCTTCTCAAGGGAGTTCTCATGAAATCAACAGTAAAAATCGTCGCAGCGATGTTGTTGCTCGCTGGCACCACAAGCACCGTCTTAGCATCGAATGTTCCACCAGCGAGTTCCGGCCCAGTTGCGGTTGTTGGCGCTTTTTTTGGCGGAACATTATTGAATTCAGCCACCACTTTTGTTAGCACGCCATCGTATTCCGGTTGGGCACGTGCGGCGGTATATGACACTGGTACGGGGATGGATTTCTATTATCAGTTCAGTAATCTCGCCACCTCGATTAGTGGCGTGGAACGACTGACCGCCTATGACTACAAAAACTATGCCGTCGATGCCTATCAAACCCCAACTGCATTTGGCATCTTTCAAACGGGCACAGAAAATATTGACCTGGTTGATCGCGGTTCTTTAGGGGTGATTGGTTTTAACTTTATTCCAACTGGCAGCACGAAAATTCAACCCGGCACTAGTAGCTATATCGGCATTTTGCGCACCAATGCCCGCGGCTATACCACTGGCTCGTTTGGCGTGATCGATGGTTATGCGGGCAATGCCGTTGCCTTTGCACCAGCCGTGCCAGAGCCAGAAACCTACGCGATGATGTTGTTGGGTTTGGGGGCCTTGAGCTTATTTGCAAAGCACCGGGCGAAAGCGACCGAATTGATTAATAAAAGTTAATGATTTTGCCGTACGAATACCAAATCATTAGCTTTTACGAGCAAGTTATA
>JACPVY010000103.1 GCA_016197345.1 Burkholderiales bacterium | reverse complement strand
GGTTCGATTTATTTCAATCAAGGCGAGAGCTGCAATGCCCCTTCGCGCTTATTTGTCGAAGCCTCGATCAAAGATGAATTCCTCGCTAAAGCACTGGCGCTCGTACCCAATTACGCGCCGGGTGATCCGTTAGATGAAGCGACGGTGATGGGCGCGATTGTTGATGCGACGCAAATGAAAACGGTGCTGGGCTATATCGACGCCGGTCAACAAGATGGTGCCCATTTGCTCGCGGGTGGCAAGCAAGCGCGCACGGCAACAGGTGGCTTTTATATCGAACCGACCTTGTTTGATGGTGTTAACAACGAGATGAAAATCGCCCGTGAGGAAATTTTCGGGCCGGTGCTATCGGTACTGAGTTTTCGCGATGTGCATGAGGCGATCAAGCAAGCCAATGCGAGTCCTTATGGCTTGCAAGCTGGTTTCTGGAGTGCCGATATCCGCAAAGTACACCAAGCAGCGCGCGCCTTGCGGGCGGGCACCATTCACGTCAATCAATATGACGATGACGATATCACCGTGCCATTTGGCGGCTTCAAACAGTCCGGCAATGGGCGTGATAAATCCTTGCATGCATTTGATAAATACACTGAAATCAAGACCACTTGGATCAATATCACTTGATTGTTTGAATCGTTCGGCGAATGAGGCAAGTTGGGGAGAACATCATCAAAACCGTTCATCAAGATTTAACTGAGCAATCGGTCGCGACTTGGCAAACCGAATTGAGCCGCCAAGGTGTGCAATTCGTTTTTGCGCAATTTGCTGATATACACGGTAGCGCGAAAGGCAAATTGATCCCGCTATCGCATTTGGGCGATTTGCGCTATCCGGGCGCGGGTTTTGCGGGGCCGTCGATTTGGGGCACGGCTTTAGGGCGTACCGGGCCACGTTCGGAATACTATGGTCGTGCTGATTTTTCTACGCTACAGCCTATGCCGTGGTTGCCCGGCTATGCGCGGGTGGTGCTGGATGGCTATGTCGGCGGCGAAGCGTTTGCGCTGTGCCCCCGCCAGATTTTGCGCCAGCAGGCGGCACGCTTAGCGTCTCGTAGTTGGGTCTTGAACGCGGGTTTGGAGCCGGAATTCTTTTTGCTAGAAAAAGGGCCAAATGGCTATCAGGCAGAAACCGGCGATACGCTAGAAAAGCCTTCTTACGATAGCAAGAGCTTATTGCGGCGGCGCAGCTTTCTCGAAAAGCTGGTGGCTAGCCTCGATACCTGTGGCCTAGGCGTATTCCAAATCGATCATGAAGACGCAGTCGGGCAATACGAAGTCAATTATCGCTATAGCCATGCGTTGAAGGCGGCCGATAATTTGATGCTGTTCAAAATGGCGGCACAGCATATCGCCGAAAGCGAGGGCTTATTGTTTTCGATGATGCCCAAACCGTTTGCCGATCGCCCCGGTAGCGGTTTGCATTTCCATTTGTCGTTGATGGATGGCGATGGACACAACGTCTCTAGCGCGAATGAAGGCGAAGAAGATAAGCTGGGCCTTGGCCTATCGAAAATTGGCTATCATTTTTTAGCCGGGCTATTGCACCACGCGCCTGCGCTAACGGCTTTGTGCGCACCGACCGTCAATTCCTATAAGCGTTTGCTCTGTGCGGAATCGCTATCTGGCACCAGTTGGGCGCCAGCGACGATAGCGTGGGGCGACAATAACCGCACTACGGTGGCGCGGGTGGTGTATCAACGCATCGAATGGCGCTTACCTGATAGTGCGGCTAATCCGTATTTAGCCTTGGCGGCAGTGATTGCGGCGGGGCTAGATGGCGTTGAGCGTGAGCTCGATCCCGGTCTGCCTATCAATGCCGATATTTATGAAATGAGCGCGAAACAACGCGCTATGCATGATCTGCAATTATTGCCGCAAAATTTGGGACAGGCGGTTGATGCGTTACAGGCTGATACGGTGTTATCGCAAGCATTAGGGACAGATTTCGTCGCTGAGTTTGTGCGCTTGAAGCGCGCTGAGTGGGCGGAATATAGCCAGCAGGTATCGCAATGGGAATTGACGCGTTATTTGGATCGGTTTTGAGCGGTAGCAGGCAGCGTCGCATCTGAAAGCGGGACATAACGATACCGCGGGGACAGGTCATCGCTTGCGCGCGACGCTCATGGCTAGCATCGCAACGCTAGCGCAAGAAATATGACGTTGAAAAAAGATGTTGAGAGGGAAGCGAAAGAAAATAACTAGACAAGTAAACGAAGTAGGAGGGGCCAGAAACAACCCCTCCTGTTCGTCAATAACTGGCGAGGACTGCACTCAACGAAAACACACCCTAACACTCATCAAGATCAGTAAAAAAACATCCCCAGCGAAACGGACATCGCCATCAAGATGAGCCAACCCGAGTCAATCTTTAAGGGTGTAGTTGATCCGCCAGTGGTTCGTGTTCGGCGCGAAACTCATCCACAATTTCTACAGCGATCAATGCGCCAAGACCGCCAAGCATCATCAATATCAGTGCGGTAACCATGATCGTTTCAACCGCCTTTGAGCGGTGCCTCCGTTTAAGACGACACCTTGAGTATAGTTCTGCTTATTGTATTTGCAAGTGATTTGTGCGGTGGATATGTTTGCAACAAGATGTGCGGCCCTAGCGGCAATCACCGTGTTTTCCAATAAGAAAAAGTAGCAGCGGTGCGATAGATGCGTCCCTTTTATGCGTTTCAAGTGGTCGCTATACTGCCCTTGACCTTTGTTTGGGGCGTGATGCACTCTCGACCAAGCATTCATTCAATCTTCTGCACGTGAAGCCGCGTCGTGCAGCTGGTCCACTATTTACGGCCACGCTAGGTGTGGAATTGCCCGCCTAGCTGACATCATCCCTCGAAAATGAAGCAAGCGGCGATGTTGCGAAATTTTAAAATATAACATCGCGATATATTTTTAACGTCGCGCCGTTTTTTGTTAAAGTGCACGAAAAAGCTTGCTTAATATATTAATGAGATTTTTACAGCGCTTATTCAATTTCCACATGTATATTAAAATTTTGTAGAAAAAATATTTTCAAAGAGTGTTGATTTTTCTTGCTAATTTCAATTTATATCCATTACAATCAGGACCAGTTGTGGAATTGTTGTTTGGTCATTTTTTTGTCTTACAAAAAGCTCAACCTGTCAATCGTGAAAAAATCATTTTTCCAACTCGTGTTATCTCTGATGCTGCTGGTATCGCAGCAGATCGGTATTGCGCATGCTGTTGGACATTTGACCCAAGATTTGAGCAAAGCTACTGCCGGGGCCATAGATTGGGTTCACCCGGCAGATATCTGTAAAATTGATGATATATCCGCTACACTAGATGACTCCTGCGACCAGTGTGATGCTTTTGAGCAAATATCGACTGCGTTAGCGACCGATATCCCCGATTTACCTGCCATTTTCGAGCAGTGTTT
>JACPVY010000102.1 GCA_016197345.1 Burkholderiales bacterium | reverse complement strand
TGTCGCTAATACGCTAGTAGTAATGAGTATTGCGCCCCTGCTGACGGCGCTGCTTTCTTTCTTTTTTCTGAAGCAAATCATCAATTTACGTACGGCGCTGGCGATTTTGTTGGCGCTAGTGGGGATGCTGGTGATGTTTGCTAGCGGGCTCAGTCATTCCAGTAGCACGCAAATGTGGGGGATGTTGATTGCGCTCGGCGTACCTGTCGCATCTAGCATCAATTTCATCACCCTGAAAAAAGCGGGGGCGCAAGTTGATTTGATTCCGGCGCTATTGATTGGTGGCGTGTTATCGTGCGCGCTCACATTACCTTTCGCTTGGCCATTTCAAGCGTCGTTACATGATGTCGTGATCCTCGCGATCCTAGGCGTGTTCCAATTGGGCTTGCCGTGCATGTTGATGCTCGAGGCATCTAAGCACTTATCTGCGCCAGAATTATCGCTGCTCGCCTTGCTGGAAGTTTTACTCGGGCCGCTATGGGCGTGGTTGGGCGCGGGGGAGGTGCCGCAAAGCGCAACGCTATATGGCGGCGGGTTGGTTTTGTTTGCCTTGGTTGGTAATGAAATTTTAGCGATGCGCGAAACCAAATGACGCGAATGAATGTGATTTAGCCGAAAACAAAAAAGCCGCTTGCGTTCAGTTCAATCGCAAGCGGCTTTTTTACAGCGAAGGCGGGATTTACGCTGGCACTGCCTCTAGCGCTACCTTCTGCGCTTTCAAAATATCGCCGATCGTGCCAAAAATCTGGTCGATTTGCGATTTTTCGATAATCAGTGGAGGCGACAAGGCAATGATGTCGCCAGTGGTGCGGATCAACACGCCTTTTTCTTCAAAGCACTTTAAGAACACATCAAACGCACGTGCAGTTGGCTTGCCGGGGACAGGTTCGAGTTCGATGCCGCAGACTAAGCCGAGATTGCGCACGTCTTTCACAAACGGCAAACCTTTTAAGCTGTGCGCCGCATCTTCAAAATATTGGGACATACTAGCAGCACGCTCAAAGAGCTGTTCACTCTTATAGACGTCAATCGTCGCTATCGCGGCAGCGGAGGCCAGTGGGTGACTCAGCACCAAAACTTGCACCCAAGCGGCCAAAGCCAGTGATCACTTCATCAAAAATCAGCAAAATACCGTATTTGTCGCAGGTGGCGCGTAGTTTTTGCAGATAACCTTGGGGAGGGATAACAACGCCCGCCGAACCTTGCACTGGTTCGACGATGAGCGCAGCCACGGTAGAAGGATCGTGTAGCGCCAATAAACGTTGTTCGAATTCGTCGGCGATTTCGGTGCCGTGTGCAGGTAATCCACGTGAAAAAGCATTTTTGCCGATATCGAGCGTGTGACGTAGATGATCGACGCCAGCAATGCCAGGGCCATAGTGTTTGCGATTGCCAGCGATACCACCAACTGAAATGCCACCAAAACCAACGCCATGATAGCCACGTTCACGACCAATCAAACGATGGCGCATACTGTCGCCACGGACACGGTGATAAGCGAGGGCGATTTTTAAGGCGGTATCGACCGCTTCCGAGCCGTCGTTGGCAAAAAAGACGCGGTTTAAGCCTTTAGGCGCAACATCGACCAAGGCAGTTGCGGCTTCAAATGCTTTGGGGTGGCCCATTTGAAACGGCGGGGCATAATCCATTTGTGCGGCTTGCTGTTGAATCGCTTCGACGATTTTCGGGTGACCGTGGCCAGCATTAACGCACCACAAACCAGCAGTGCCATCGAGAATTTGGCGGCCATCATCGCTGGTGTAATACATGCCCTTGGCGGCAACGAGGAGGCGGGGTTTTTGTTTGAATTGGCGATTCGCCGAAAATGGCATCCAAAAGTGTTCTGTATTGATCATTCTTACCTCGTGGTGGTGGAGTGCGCTAGTGTCAAATGGCAAGTTGTGCGCGCTTTAGCAATCAATGTTAGCAAATGAGCTTAGTACATCGGCATTCATCGTAGTACGAAACCCGCTATTGTGATAGAACCAGTTATGCGGAACCAGTTTTGTCACGCTATAGCGGGTATAGCTGAATATGCCAATTCATGTTGCGCTCAGTGTTTCTCTATATCCAAATACATCCAATTCGCATGAGCAATCGGGTGTTTGCGGAAGCCCAAAATCAATGTTTTTCAGTTAGATTTTCCATATTACAGTGTTCACCTCACCTGGAACAAAGAGGTGCTCCCTCTCTGGCCATATATTACGCGATTTACCTCGATACAGGATTTCTGCGAGAATTATCAGATGACACGCCGCCATACCCGGCGTGACGACTTCTTGCGCTGGCAGGGCTTGGTTATAGCGCAGCAAGCTGATTTCGTCAGAGAGCAAATAGCCCATCGCAATCGCGCGGCGCAGCGCTTGTTTTTCCAAGCTATTGCCGCCGATAATCGGATCGCGCATATTCATGATGGTTTCGGTAAATTCTGGCGCAATATGGGTGTCCAATACCATCCCTTGGCTAGCAAATTTAGGCTTGAGCTTATCGCCATCGAGCACTTTCGGCGCCATCGATTTAGATAAGTTATCAAAGTCAAATTGCCCCGCTTCGAACGCTAGCCAGCGCGATTGTTCTTCTTCCACAATCGAAATTTCGACTCGGCTAATTTGTGGCATTTGCTTGCCCTTCATGCTGGCAATCAAGGGCGCATCTTTCGGATCATCGGATTTGAAATCCCAGACAAAACCGCGATAGTTAGGATTCGCGACCAAGATAATTTTGCTGCGCGGTACATAGCTCTCCAACATATACGGGCCAGAGCCAACCGGATGCGCAATGATTTTATCGCCATACGCTTCCACCACTTCACGCGCAACAGCGCCGGTGGTTGAATTGGCGAGCAAATGCAAAATAGTGGGGATGTTTTGTGTCAGGCGCAGCTTGAGCGTATAGCGATCAACTTCTTCTAGTCCGGCAATTTTTTTGTCGTAATCAAAGGGCTTACCTTTGCGTGCGGCGGCAATTAACTCATCTAAACCGACTACTTTACTTTCCCACGAACTGCTTTGCGGTGAGCGATTTAATGGATCAACCACCCGCTTGATCGAATAAATCACATCAGCAGCGGTCACTTCACGAGGCTTGCCTTTGAACAGTGGATCAGGGCTAAACATCACACCTTGGCGGATGTGGAAAGTATATTCTTTGCCATCGGCTGAGATTTGCGGCATCTCTTTCGCCAATTGCGGCACCAATTTCACCGGGCGCGCTAGGTAATCATAGGTCATCAGCGTTTCGAAAATGGTATCGCCGACCCAGCTCGAATAAATACTATTTTGGCTGCGCACCATATCCAGACCGCTATCGGCACTTTCAAAAGCGATGCGTAGCACCTTTTTCGGATCAGGCGCGGCTTCGCTCGTAATGGGGGCAAGCGTGCTGCTTAGCATCAGCGCGGTGCTGATCGAGCTAATTATGGTGCGCGCTAACGAAGCACTGAGCGCGCGCTGGAGTTGTTGCATCATCGACGATTCCTTCCGGGGTTGGGCTGTTTTTTGCTATTTTTCGGCTACTTTTTTGCTATTTGACTGGGCGCTAGCGCATGAATGTTTGCGGCGCTCTTTTGCAGCGCTAGATGATAGCGGGGAATTGGAGGGTGCCTAGAAGAATTTAGCGTCGCGCATAGAAAAAAACCTAGCAATCAGGTTGCCGGAACAAAGATGGATTGCATGCATCCTGCCATTGTCCCCTACGCCATAGGATTCTATTCAGTAGGGATGAAGATGCTGTCGGTCAATTGTCGCGCTAAGCGTTATACTTACGCGCCTGCAAGTTTTGGCAAGCATTGTGATGTGCTCAATTTGATGTGGTTTTGATGTCATGGAGATGTAAATCACCATAGAAAAGCACCAGAATCCGTCAAAACTCAGGCCAATTTTCACCCCCGATTTCTCAAGAAAACCTCATGAATTCAAAGAATTACAGCAAACGTCGCCTTAGCGTCGCGCCGATGATGGATTGGACGGATCGCCATTGCCGCGTGTTTCATCGGCATTTGACGCGCCATACGTGGCTTTATACCGAAATGGTGACGACGGGTGCGTTGTTGCATGGCGATGTGCCGCGTCATCTTGATTACGATGAATTCGAGCATCCGGTCGCGCTGCAATTAGGTGGTAGCGAGCCAGCGGATTTGGCGAAAGCGGCGAAATTGGGGCAAGACTGGGGCTATGACGAGATCAATCTCAATTGCGGTTGCCCGTCTGAGCGGGTGCAACGCGGTGCCTTTGGCGCTTGCCTGATGGCGGAAGCGCCGCTAGTGGCTGATTGCGTGAAGGCGATGCGCGATGCGGTAACGATTGATGTGACCGTCAAACATCGCATCGGTATCGACAAAGTCGATTCCTATGATTTTGTGCGGGATTTTGTCGGCGCGGTCGCGCAAGCGGGTTGCGAGACTTTTATCGTGCATGCTAGAAATGCGATTTTGAAAGGCTTAAGCCCGAAAGAAAATCGCGAAATTCCACCGCTGAAATACGAATACGCCTATCAATTGAAGCGCGATTTCCCGCAGCTAGAAATTTTGATCAATGGCGGCATTAAAACCACCGCGGAAATTGATTTGCATTTGCAGCATGTTGATGGCGTGATGCTAGGGCGCGAGGCGTATCACAATCCCTATCTGATGGCTGATTTTGATCAACGCTATTACGGCGCTGAAAATCCGGTGATGACGCGGCAAGAAGTGGTGCAGGCGATGCTGCCGTATATCACGGCGCAATTAGCGTGCAATCCCTATTTGCGCTTGAATGGGGTGACGCGCCATATGCTGGGGCTGACTGCTGGCTTGCCGGGGGCGCGGCGTTTCCGGCAAATTCTCTCAGATCCCAAATTACTGGCGACGCAAGACCCGCAGATTTTGCTACAGGCCTTGCAAGGCAAATAAACGCGGGCCGCTAGGCCTTGCTGGTGGCGAGTTGGCGTCGTTCCCAGCGGTAAGCCCATAGCATTATGCCGACGCCAACCGCGACCATCGGCAGCGATAGCAATTGGCCGGATGAAATCGTCACACCAGCGAATGACACTTCATAGTCTGGCGTGCGGAAATATTCTGTGGTGAAGCGGGCGCAGCCATAGAGCAAGGTGTAAAACGCGCCAACGGCTAAGCGTGGCCGCGCTTTGCGGGCGTAGATCCACAGCAGGATGAAAACCAAAATACCGTCGATCAAAGCTTGGTAGATAGGGGAGGGGTGGCGCGGCAAGGCATCGACATTTGGCCATACCATCGCCCATGGCAAGCTTGCATCCGCGACCCGTCCCGGTAATTCAGCATTAATGAAATTGCCGATACGGCCAGCGGCATAGCCTAGCGGCACGAGCGGCGCGATGAAATCATAGACATCCATCAAATTCCGGCCGCGCTTTTTGGCCCAAATCGCCATTGCTAGCACGACGCCTAAAAAGCCGCCATGGAACGACATCCCGCCTTTCCACACGGCGAAAATCTCTAGCGGGTGGGAAAAATAATAAATCGGGTTGTAAAACAGCACTTCACCGAGACGCCCGCCTAGCACCACGCCGAGCACGCCAAAAAACAGCATATCGTCCAAATCTTCTTTTTGCCAACCCTGTTGCGCGATATGGGGTTGTTTGATACGAATGCGTCCCAAACCCAAAAACATCAAAAAGGCCAGCATATACATCAAGCCATACCAATGAACATGTAAAGGGCCGACGGAAAATGCAACGGGGTCTGGCATAGGGTGAATCAGCATAGGCATTCCTGCAAAGTAGTGAAACAAGGTGAGCGTGATGTGAGATCGTGCAAAGCGGCAATTAGAGCACAGGAGCTGTGGGCGGTTCCTTCAATACTTGTAAAAAAGCCTGTAACACAGGTGAACAGTGCTGGGAACGCCACGCTAACGCGGTCGTAATGCTAGGAGACGTGCATTTTAACGCTAGATATTTGACACCCGGCCTTTGTAAATTCGATACCGATTGCGGCACTAGTGCGAAACCCATGCCCGCCGAGACGAGGCCGACGATGGTTTGCATTTGTATCGCTTGTTGGCCGATGCTAGCGGTCACACCGCTGTCGCGCAAACAGCCCAGAATGGCGTCGTGCAGGCTGGGTGCAACCCGGCGCGGGAAAATAATCAGTGGTAATTCGTTGGCGATGTGGCGCAATTGCAGG
>JACPVY010000101.1 GCA_016197345.1 Burkholderiales bacterium | reverse complement strand
TCAAAAAATTTAGAGCGAATAACTTGACTTTTTTAGAGTCGTGTAACATGCGCAAGGTGTCTGGCGCATGGGTGGCAAACACCACGGCGTCGAATTCTTTTTGGATGCCAGCAAACTCGATTAACACACCACTTGCGCTGCGCTGCACGCTAGTAACGGGTGTATTGAGGCGGATATCTGGCAAGGTTGCGGCGATGCGCTTGACGTATTCACGCGCCCCACCTTGCACCGTGCGCCATTGTGGGCGGTCGTTCACTTGCAACAGCGCGTGATTCAAACAAAAGCGCAGGAAGGTCGCGGCCGGAAACTGCAAAATATCTTGTGGCGAGCTAGACCAAATCGCGGCGGCCATCGGTAATAAATACATATCCCGAAACGCTGCGCCATAGCCACCTTGCTTGAGCAATTCATCTAGCGTGACGCCAGTGCGCTGCGCGATGTCGAGATTGCCTTCAGCAGCGGCATTGAAACGCAAAATTTCGCGCAACATACACCAAAAGCGCGGCGAAAACAGATTTTTGCGCTGCGCAAACACGGTGTTCAAATTGGTGCCAGCCCATTCGCAAGCGCCGTCATCCATCGCCACCCCGAATGACATATCACTGGCATAGCTAGCAACGCCAAGCTCGGCTAATAGCGCAATCAAATTCGGGTAAGTGCGCTCATTGAAGACCAAAAACCCGGTATCGACTGCAAGCGTTTTGCCTTCTAGTGTGATTTCCACCGTATTGCTATGTCCGCCTAAATAGCTGCCCGCCTCAAACAGCGTGACGTCATGCGCACGCTGCAAAAAATAGCTGCTAGCAAGGCCGGAAATACCGGAACCGATCACGGCGATACGTTGACGAGGCGTTGGAGATGTCATTTTGGCACTTTTATTAAGGGAAACCGCAAACTTTGGGTTGAGTGGTGGCTACGATGCTGCTAATATTAATACCATTCTGAAAATAAAGCTACTAATGAGTAGCAAAAAATACTTATGAGTATATTTGGCAAATTAAGCTTCAAGGATCAAGCCTTCAAGCTGCGTGAAGACGCGATACTGGACGCCACCACGGGAGTGCTGGCGAGTAAGGGTTTTGATTTGATGACGATGGATGATGTCGCTAATTTGATCGGCATTTCCAAACCGAGCTTGTATAAGCACTTCAAATCAAAAGAAGATTTGGTGGGGGCGGCGATGATACGCTTGCTCGAAGGTGCCAATGAACAGCTAGGTAAGTTGCCAGATGAGATGGGGCCACGCGACAAATTGGCGGCGCTCTTGGAATGGGCGCTCAGAGTGCGGCTAGAGGGTGGCTTACCGTTTTTGCCCTCGACCAGCAATGCGGTGCGCGAAATGTTGATGCGCAATTTGAGCTATGTGGCCAAGGTCTTGAAGCTCAACAGCCAGCTTGAAAAACTGGTGCAACAAGCGCAAAAGCTAGGGGAGTTGAATCCTGAGATGCCGACCGACGTGATTTTGTACAGCTACTACGCCCGCACTTGTGATCCGGCGGTTGATTATTTGCAGCGCTTTAGCAAGATGGGCAAAGAAGAAATCATTAGCCAGATGCTAAGGGTGTGCTTTGAAGGGCTATGTAAGAATAGCTGAGAATAGCTGAGAATTGTGGCCGAAGGCTGGGGACGCTAGTTACGACCTAGCGTCCGTGCCACAAGTACGTTCAAACTAGATCAGTCGCCTCAACAAATACTGCGAGCAAGCTTTCCAAGCCGGCTTGATCGTCAAGGCTAAAGCGATTCAAGCTTGGGCTGTCGATGTCAAATACGCCGTATAGCTGGCCGTTTTTGATAATCGGCATCACGATTTCCGAATTGGAAGCGGAATCACAGGCAATGTGGCCGGGAAAAGCGTGTACGTCTGGCACCAACACGGTGCGGCGTTCGCTTGCCGAGGTACCGCAAACGCCACGCCCAAACGCGATGCGGGCGCAGGCGACTTTGCCTTGAAATGGCCCGACCAGTAATTCATGCGTATCGCCATTCTTGCCCACCGTTTTGACTGGGCGCACCAGATAGAAACCAGCCCAATTCAAATCACCTATCGTGTCGTAAATAAAGGCAGAAAATTGCGCGGCATTTGCCGTCAAATCGCGCTCGCCCTCCAAAATACTGGCAATTTGCGCGCGTAGCGTGGGGTAATCTGGGGTCAGGCTGGCAGCAGAAGGTGTGAACATGGCAGTTTATCAGGTGAAAGATTAGAGGCCGAAGGCGGTGAGGTCGCATTATAGCCGCTAAATATCCGCTAAACTGAACGCTTTGCCGCCAGCACCTAGCCTTAACCTATGCTCCCCACCTACAAAACCCTGTCATTTTCACTGCGCCCGGCACGCGCTGACGATAGCGCCAAGCTAGCGGCCTTAGCACTGCAAGTTTGGCTCCACACTTATGCGGCCAAGGGCATTTCCGATGCGATTGCCAACTATGTACACAGCGAATTAACACCCGCCAAATTTGCGCAATTGCTCAACGAAGCACATCTGGTGGTGGCCGAGCAAGACGGCAATTTACTTGGTTACGCCGCTATCAAAATCGGCCGTCCTTGGGAAAATTACGCCGCCAGCACGGTTGAATTAGCAACGCTCTATGTACAAGCGCATTACACCGGTAAAAACATCGGCACGCAGTTACTGCAATACGCCAGCGCTTGGGCGCAACAACAGCATCAACAGCCGCTATGGCTGATGGTGAATGCCCAAAATGAGAATGCGATACGCTTTTATCACAAGCATGGCTATACCAAAATTGGGACACACTACTTCAAATTGGAAGATGGCGAATATGAAAATCATGTGCTGCTGGGGCCAGATGAAAAACCATAACCGAGGATACGATGCCAACCTTAATTTTGACGCCACGCTATAGCGAAGATGCGCAGCTTTTGTGGAAAGCCGCCAGCCAATTGAATTGGCCGATAGCGCGTCTGCAATCATGGCAAATTCCCGCCGAATTGAAGCACGTTGACGAACCCGTTTTATATTGCGAAGCATTGTTCGGCCCCACGCTCGCCGCCGAGCTAGGTATAAGCTTGCTGGAGCCTAGCGAAGATTGGTTGACGCGTTTGCCCTATGCATATCGGCAACGGCAAATTCACCTCAGCACGTTAGGGGACGCACGGCGCAACCCGCTGCCAGCATTTGTAAAACCACCGAATGACAAAAGTTTTCCGGCGCAAGTGTATTTAGGGACAGGACTACCGCAAGGCTACGACGATGCGATGAGCGTGCTTGTCTCAGATATCGTGCATTGGGAAAAAGAATTTCGTTGCTTCATCTTGCAACGCAAGCTGGTCACTTTTTCTATCTATTCCCGCGATGGCCACACACAACGCGATACAGGCTTTGTCAGCACCGAGGAAGAGGATCGCGAGCTGATCCAATTTGTCAATCGCCTGCTGGAAGATGAAACTGTCCCTTTACCCGATGCAACCGTGGTCGATGTCGGTGTGATTGCCGGGCGTGGCTGGGCGTGTGTCGAGAAAAATGCAGCGTGGGGCGCGGGAATGTATGGCTGTGAGCCGCGGTTGGTGTTGGAGGTGATACAGCATACTGTGCAAAAAACTAAGTAAAAACTACGCTATGCGCCGTCCATATTACTTCATGGTTGATAGCATTACAGTATTCTTAGGCGGGATAGACTTCTATCTGAACATAAGCAATGGCGGTCTGCTAGGTTTGCTGCTTCGCACTGCACAAAATGGGAGAAATTACCGAAAATTTTTATCGCAGTACCCCTATGTTTGCTGCGAGCCACTGGAAGATTTATACCAATTGCGCCGCCGCCTGAATGCATTTGATATCCATGTATTAATGGACTTACTTTTTAGTTATAGCTGGCGCGAGGCAAATGTCGGTGCATTGCTGGCGGCCTTAGCAGCACCAGCCGACTGCCTTGAAATACTGCGACAAGTCAAACCACGCTTACCCCATGGCACCAAAGTCGTCGCTCTCGCACTTGCCAGTTGTGGTGACACCTTGCCGGAAGAATTGACTGAACATTTTCAGCTGTTGCAAGAAATTCGCGCCATGTTGGCGGAAATCCCGCATGAGCCACTGCCTTTGCGCAGAAATTATTCAGTGGAACAGGAAAGAGAATTTAATCGCATAGGCCCTACACTACGGCAACGCCATCCTAAAATTAGCGAATCAGAACTTCCACAAGTCATACAGGAAATTGGCTATGGCGAATTTATGCTGTCGCACAAAGAATGGTTGATGCAAACTCATCCCGGCAATATGTATTGCAGACTCACTCGCCATTTGCAATGGCAAGGCTTTCTCGTCAGACATGCGGCGCGCCAGAGATTGCGTCAGCCCATGCCGATGTCAATCAAAAAAACATAACAGTCACACAACGTCGTTTCGTTTATTTCGTTTAAAATTGGCGGCACAAGCGCAAGAGTTGGATATGGGTTATTAAGAAGGGCGACAGGTATGGCTTCGCATTTCACCGTACTCTATGATGCCTGCGTGTTGTACCCGGCACCGCCGAGGGATTTGTTAATGCATTTAGCGCTGACCGATTTATATCCCGCCTGATGGAGTGAACAAATTCATCAGGAATGGATGCGGAACGTACATGCGAATCGACCAGATCTCAGTGTTGAACGCCTACAGCACACTCGCGACTTAATGGATAAAGCGGTACGCGACTGTTTAGTGACACACTTCGAACAACTGATCCCCACCATTATTCAGTCGCGATTCTACGGCGCTGGCTCATGGCAATTTACGCGAATCTAGGCGAATCTAAGCGTTTCATACTTGCTGCAAAACAAATCTATGCGCTATGTGCGCCTGCGAACAGACAAGATGGCATCACCACTGTCGGTTTACCGCAACTCCACAACCCCACGCCACCATAATTTCGCATACAATCGGCGCGCGCATTTTTCTGTGCTGCCCTCTTCCCGCCATGGCAGTTCATTCGCGCACCAGTGATATACGTGTCACCTTTTAAAACCCGGCAGGCCGCTAATTTTGGAGAGGCAAGATGGACGCAGCACAAATACAGAAATTTCAAGACACGATTATTAATATCGCTACCGAGTTCGGCGTCAAAATTATTGCCGCTATCGCGTTTTGGGTGATAGGCCGCTGGTTGATCGGCAAGGTGGTCGATGCGGTGCAGACCTCAATGCAAAAGCAAAAAGCCGATGCGACCGTGATGCGCTATCTGGGTTCGGTGATTACGGTGACACTCAATGTGCTGCTGGTGATTGGCATCCTCGGCTATTTCGGTATCCAAACCACGACCTTTGCGGCGCTGTTAGCGGCAGCAGGTGTAGCGATTGGGATGGCATGGTCGGGCTTGCTGGCTAATTTTGCCGCTGGCGCCTTTATTATCGTGCTGCGTCCCTATAAAGTCGGCGACTTTGTGACGATTGCGGGTTTGACTGGCACGGTGAAGGAAATCGGTCTGTTTACGACCACGCTCGATACGCCTGACAATATTTTGACGGTGGTCGGCAATAACAAAGTATTTGGCGACACCATCTTCAATTTCTCCAGCAATCCTTATCGCCGGGTCGAACTCAAATGTCAGTTGTCTGGTAAAGCCGATCATCTGGCGGCGATGCAATTGCTGCGCACTAAATTGCAAACAATTCCGAATGTGGTCGCTAGCCCTAGCGTGGAGGTCGAAATTTTGGAATTCAATTTGGTTGGGCCAGTGTTGGCGGTGCGTCCCTTCTGCCATAACGACCATTACTGGCAAGTGTATTTCGATGCCAATAAAATGATGGCAGCCAGTCTAGCAGAAGCGGGTTTCCCAGCGCCGATGCCAGCACAACAAGTACTATTGCAACAAGTCGGCTAAGTCGACGCGCTCAATAGATGTCCCCATTTTTTTGGGGACATCTCCCGCTCCACCTTACTCAATCACCCGCATTTTGAATTGTCGCCCTTTGATATTGCAGCGGGCGAGCTTTGCTACCGCGCTAGCAGCAATACTGCGTTCTAGTGCAACATAAGTGGCAAACTCAAACACATTGATTTTACCGACCTGCTCTTTTTTCAAACCCACGTCGCCCGTCAGCGCGCCGAGCAAATCGCCGGGACGCAGCTTATCTTTTTTGCCGCCTTGGATGCAAACGCACACCATCGGTGCATGCAGACCTGTGCCGTCATTCATCGCGCTCGCGTTGTTCTAAATCGCCATACAGTGCAATCGCGTCGATGCCCTGCGCTTGCAATTCCTCGGTCAATTCACGGCAATGGATTTTGGTATTGCAAAACGCTAGCGTGGAAGTCGGGCGATAGGCGAATAGCAATTGCGCCACGGCTTGGTTGCGTTCTTCTGGCGTAACCATGAAAAAGAGTTGCTCGATTTGGCTGCTAGCATGTTGCGCTTCGACCTTGATTTCAACTGGATCGCGCAAAAAGCTTTGATTCGCTTGGCGCATATCGTCGGGGTATGTCGCTGAAAACAAGAGCGTTTGGCGACGCGGTGAGCAGGCCGCAACGATGCCGACGATATCTTCATAAAATCCCATATCGACCATGCGATCTGCCTCATCCAGCACCAAGGTTTGTACTGTCCCTAAATTAATGCTATTGCGACCGATATGATCGAGCAAACGGCCAGGTGTCGCTACCACGATGTGTGCGCCATGCTCGAGCGAGGCAATTTGTGGCCGCATCGCCGTGCCGCCCGTCAGCGTCAAGATTTTCACGTTATCGATACAGCGCGCTAAGCGCCGCAATTCATTCGCCACTTGATCGGCCAATTCGCGCGTCGGGCATACCACTAAGCCCTGCACGGCAAAATAGGCGGGGTTGAGTTTGGCGAGAATGCCGATGCCAAATGCGGCGGTTTTACCGCTCCCGGTTTTTGCTTGGGCAATCACATCGCGCTGTTGCAAAATTTCAGGCAGGCTAGCCGCTTGAATCGCCGTCATCTCGCGATAACCTAGGCTTTCCAAGTTGGCTAGCATGGCGCTAGATAAGGCAAGCGAGGCGAAAGATTGTGGGGTGTCAGTAGGGATTGTCATAGCGCCTCGCATCGGAAAAGAATTGCGCAGATTATACGCATCTATTGCCGCGCCAGAAGTGGCGCCAGCGAACCGCTCATCGAATACGGCTCGAATACAAGTGCGAGCCAGACGCTAAGACAGAGAAGTTTGCGCACCGTGCCAGATCAGCGGCGCGATTGAAATACAATAACTGGGCTCGATGGCTAGTAGCGAATAGGGTCAAACCTGTTCCGTTTTACTGTTGAGTCTCACATGCCCGCGTCCCACCTGCACATTCGCTTGTGCGAGGTGCCCCAGCTCCGCCACCTCACACGCGGGCATTCCTAGCCGCTTTTCTGGCCTGCAGATTTCTCCCCGCTCAATCATTACCCCGCTTCACCACTCGATGAGCCTTGATTTCTGCGCTCAGTACAAAGTGTTCAACTTAATGTTAATAAGAAGATATAGATGCATAACACAAACCTATTGCGTGGTCGTTCAGCCATCGCCGTTTTCCTCACCATCTTGCTGACAGCCTGCGGCGGCGGTGGCGGTAATAGCGGTAATGTCGCCAATACCGAGCCAAATAATGTCCCCATTACGCCCACCCCTGTGGCGGAGCCATATCAAGACAGCGTCAGCTATTCAGCCAACGCTAGCGCCGTATTAAGTAGTGCAGTGGAAGGCGCAGCCCGTACTCAACACAGCATTGCCTTGCGCGATGGCGTGGTCGCCTATACAGCGACCGCCGGTCACTTGACCGCGAGTGCGCCGCAGACCAATGCGGCTGAAGCATCATTCTTTTATGTTGCCTACACCGCAAACAATCAACCCAAGAAAAACCGTCCTGTCACGTTTTTTTATAATGGCGGACCGGGGACAGATACTGTCTGGCTCCATCTCGGCTCGTTCGGCCCTAAGCGTTTAGCAACGGGCTTTCCTTCGTTGGATTTAAATGGGCAATTTGCGCTGGTCGATAATGCCGAAAGTTTATTGAATGTCTCTGATCTGGTCTTCATCAATGCAATCGGGACAGGCTACTCGCAAGCGATTGCGCCGAATACCAACGCCAGTTTTTGGAACACCGATGGCGATGCCGCGCTATTTCGCGATTTTGTGCAGCGCTATATCGCCGCCAATGGACGGCAAGAATCGCCCAAGTATTTGTTTGGCGAATCTTACGGCGGTATTCGCAGCGGTATCTTAGCCTCTTTGTTAGAAGCTGCTGGGGTGCATTTGGATGGCGTGATCTTGCAATCGCCTTCGATGAATATGAACTATGTTTGTGCGCCACCGCTTATTTCGCAATGCGGATCACACTTGCCGTCATTGGCAGCAACTGCGCAATATTTCAAGCTGGCCCCGAATGGCAATAGCAATTTACCCAGCTATATGCAGCAGATGCGTGAATTCAATGCGAACCAATTTTCCCCCGCGCTCTATCAGCTATATGAACAACAAACACCCGTTTCTACTAGCTTAGCGGCGAGTTTGAGTGGCTATGCTGGTCTAAGCGCGAGTGAGTGGCTCAGCGCTCCAGATATGTTCATTAGCGACTACCGCACCGCATTAAAACCGGGGTCTATGGTTGGTCGGCTCGATTCGCGCGTGGTAGTCCCCAATAGCTCGCCGCTCGCCACTGATGATCCCTCCTTCGACTATATCAAGCCCGGTTTTGCCAACGCTATTAGCGGCTATCTGCGCGACACATTGAAATATACCAATAGCTCGACATACGTAGTAGGGAGCAAAGCTGGCGAAACTTGGCGTTTCCAACATGGCGGCCAACAATTTCCCGATGTCATTCCCGATCTCGGTGCAGCGATGCGCATCAATCCGAACTTACGCGTATTGAATATGAATGGCTACTATGATTTAGCGACGCCATTTCACGCAAATGAATTGGATTTGGCGCGCTTAGACACGGCTGCAAATCGTATTTATATTCGCAATTATCCTAGCGGACATATGAGCTATCTGGATGATAAGGTGCGGATTTTACAATACGCCGACCTCGTGGCTTTCTATCGCAATAGCCTCACTGCTAAACAATACGACTATGCCGCGCTACCGCCTTCTGCCCTGCCCCCATTAGCGACTTCAGGTTTGGCTATCCGCGCCAAGCAAAGTGTCCCGGCAGGTGCGTTCCTCGCCACTCAGCCAGTGGAATTAAGAGCCACGCGCGCATCAGGCGCTATCGCCCCTAGCCAAGGCGCGGATTTGCAAAAGGAAATTGAGGGACGGCTACGGCAACAATTCGAGCGCGCTAGCGGTGGCAATGTCGCGGGGGCAACGCGTGAACAATTGCAGGCGGCTGGCTTAGGTCACTTGGTAGCGCATTTCAATGAAATAGATCGCCATCAACGCGGCCGTATCTCATTCCAAGATTGGATGAATTATTTGCAGCGTAAAAATTGACGAGGAATTTGAGGTTTTGAGAACTATGGTGGGCGGGTAGCGCACAGAGCAATGGCGTTACTCGCACAACATTCCTCTCCTATGCAAAGCTTGGCGTTGTCTATAGCGACATGGGCATAGTTCTATTTTTTGCTATTCATCGCGCGCTATCTTGTGGGAAAATCCAGCACCTTCTTCAGCGCTAGCGCTGAAGCAACCCGCCATCGCCACTTCGGCGATGAACTCACTGCCATATCTTGTACTAAGGAGCAAAAGATGAATCCTGTCGTTCACTTTGAAATGCCGTATGAAGATCCGCAACGCATGGCGCAGTTTTATCAAGCGGCTTTTGGTTGGCAAATGCAGAACATGGGGCCAGAAATGGGCAATTACGTGCTCGCCACCACTACCCCTAGCGCCGACGGGCGGCCCACCGAACCGGGGGCGATTAATGGCGGTTTTTTTGAGAAAAAGCCAGATTGGCCGATGCAATATCCTTCAGTAGTGATTGCGGTCGATGATATTGCCGCAGCGATGGCCAAGGTGCAGGCGGCGGGTGGCACGGTGCTAGGGGAACCAATGCTGATTCCCGGCGTCGGGCATTATGTTTCGTTCACCGATACCGAAGGCAACCGTTCTAGCATGTTGCAATCTTTAGGGCAGTAGTTGCAATGTGGGCCGCGCAGGCCCATTTTTTTGGCTCATTTTTACGTAGAACAGATGAATATTCTCCGCCTTACACCCAGTGCCGCTAGCCAATATCGAGAATTGATGCTGGCCGCCTATGCACTGCATCCAGATGCGTTCACCTCTAGCGCCGCCGAACGCGCCGCGCTCCCACCCACGTGGTGGCAAGCGCGTCTAGCGGAGGGCGACGACGCTAAAGAAATCGTGCTGGCGGCACTGGATGGCGAACAAATCGTAGGCGTAGTCGGGCTTTCTTTCGAGACGCGCGAAAAATTACAGCATAAAGCCACGCTATTTGGCATGTATGTCCCGCAACAACAGCGCGGACGAGGTTTAGCGCAGCAATTAGTGCAAGCCGCGCTCGATTATCTGCGCCAAATGCGGCAGATCAAACTCGTGCAATTGACGGTCTCACAAGGCAATCTGGCGGCAGAAAAATTGTATACGCATGCTGGGTTTGTCACCTTTGGCATTGAGCCTATGGCCGTCGCGCTCACGCAAGGGTATGCTACTAAGCTGCATATGTGGCGCGAAGTTTGATCATAATGGAAGGAAGCGGTATGTCACCTTACGAATATGAAACCCCACCTGCGGGCGAAGCGAAGCCAGAAAAGCAAAAGCGGCCGTGGCCAGTGTATGTGATTGTGGGCTTGGTCGGCTTTGCAACACTTGGCTTAGTGCTGTTTGCGTCACTGAATTGGCACTTTTTTATCGCCCCTTTCAACAAGGGTGAAATCGGACCAATAACGTTTCTAGGACAACTGATCTACCCCCTGCTCTTACTCATTTCTGCTATCTATCTTTTTAAGATGCGACGTCGTGCGCTCTATTTATTTACGCTGTATTTGGTCTGGGGCGTGTGGAATTATTTGTCCAGTCGATATTGGCTATTGATCGTTGATCCTGCGTTTGCTTTTTGCGTCGTCGCGTATTGCCTCTATCTTCGAAAAAAGGGACAGCTACGCTAGCCAAACCACATTCTCCGCCGTCTAACTTGTCAGCCCTCACCAAAGTACAATCGCTATGTCGCCCTATGAATATGAACAGCCGCCAACGGTTGAATCGCTACCACCAACACGGCCTTGGCCAGTCACACTCGTTGCTGTGCTCTGCGTCTTACTTTTTCTGCTGGCAGTAGTGATATCAGCCCATGAACCACCCAAGATTTTGCAGGAAATAACAGCCCCACGAACTATTGGTTGGTTTATCGTCCAGTTGGCCCAGCCAAGTTTGTTCCTTGCTGCGGGCATAACGTTTTTTTTCCTACGCCGTATTGCCCTCTGGCTATTTGCCTTGGAATTTTGTTGGAGCCTGACTAATGTAATTGGCGGGCCGCATTTTGGGAATTTTGCGGGTCTAGCGCTATCATTGTGCATCTTGTTGTATTGCGGCTATCTGATCAAAGCAGATCGCTTACGCTAAGGCTCCAAGCTTGCTCACCACTTTGTTATGAATTGATGCTATGACCGATCTCGAACTACGCCAACAATGCACCGAGTTTTTCCATAGCCACCGCCAAGCCAAACCAGCCCAGCATCTAGCGGCGATGGCGGCGTGGTGTGAGGAAAATAATATCGACGCCGATGTCTACGGCGCGGGGGACTATCTACAGGCATTTGAAGCCAAAATTGCCGCACTCACTGGTTTTGAAGCAGCAATGTTTTGCATTACGGGCACGATGGCGCAGATGATCGCGCTACGCCTCGCCTGCGAGCAGCGCGCGAGCGAGGTAGTAGCAATGCACGCAAGCTGCCATATTTTGCTGCACGAGCAAAATAATTATCAAATGCTAGGGCAATTCAAAACCCAGACGTTAGGCGAACCATTTCGCCCTTGGTTAGCGAGTGATTTGGAAAAAATTCCGGGAAAGCTAGCAGCCGCTTTGTATGAATTGCCGATGCGGGAAATCGGCGGGCAAATGCCGGATTGGGAACAGTTAGCCGATATCAAACAAGTCGCCCTCACGCGCGGCACGCACCTCCACCTAGACGGCGCGCGCTTGTGGGAAGCGGCTTGTGGCTATGGCAAAAGCCCGGCCGAAGTATGTGAGGGTTTTGCGAGCGCTTATGTCTCGTTTTACAAGGGGATAGGCAGCGTCGGTGGTGCGATGCTATTGGGTAGTAGCGATTTCATTGCCCAAGCGCGGGTGTGGATGCATCGTTTCGGCGGCAATATTTATCAACGCATGCCATATGCGGTATCTGCGGCGATGCAATTTGATGCGCGCTTAGCGGCGATGCCACAATATCGCCAAAAAACGCAAGAAGTGCTCGCGCTGATAGCGAAACATCCAGAATTGCGCATCAACCCAGCGCAGCCGCAGTGCAATTTGTTTCACCTCTATTTTCCTGTAGCGGCGCAAACCTTGAATGAAATCCGCAATCAGATTGCGCGCGAAGAAAAAGCCTGGTTGTTTGCCAATGGCCGCAATACGGCGCTAGCGGGGCAATCTATGGTGGAGCTGTATATTGGGGACAATATGCTGGCGCTATCGAACGAACGCATTGCGCAATTATTGCAATTGCTTGCCGCCAAAATGCGGTTGGCATAGCGACTGCCTCAGTTTGACATTGTTGCTATGTCGCGAGCCTGATTGCCTGCGACATAGCAGACGCCACTCACTGCAAAGCCTTGCCGAAACGATCAAAGCGTGGCGCCCAATTTGCCAAAATATCGGCGGAAACCAAAATCCGGTTGGCTTGGCCGATCAACAACTTCCGTTCTACAAAGCCAAAATAACGCGAATCGGCGCTGTTGTCGCGGTTATCCCCCAACATCAAATAATGGTCAGGCGGCACGGTCACCGGGCCAAAGCTATTGCGCGGCGCACCGCTTGGCAAGACTTGCATCCGGCGCTTGGAATCGGCCACCGTTTCGGTCAATTGCAGGGCATTTTCTGGGGCGACGCCTAGCGCTTGCTCGCTATAGCTGGCGCGCTGGTCATTGATATACAAAATCTCATTACGCATTTCGACTTTATCGCCCGGCACGCCAATGATGCGTTTGATCAGGCGGGTGCCGCCTTGTGGCGAAGAAAAAGTGACGATCTCACCGCGCTTTGGCTCACCTAGCGGTGCCAGCACGATATCAGTCAGGGGGAGTTTTAAGTCATAGGCAAGGCGATTGACAAAGACGACATCACCTTCGAGGAGGTTGGGATGCATAGAGCCGGAGGGGATTGGGTTCCAGTCTGCAATGGCGGTACGAAAGACACCAAAGCACAACAAAAATAAAATAAATCCACGATTTGTTTTAAGCCAAGATTTCATACTTCCTCCAGCGAGCGTGCGAATTAGGTTTTAAGGACTAAGGCTTGTTTGCATGCCATCGGACAACACCTAGCATCAACAAGTTCAGCCCAAAACGATTTAATTTGGTGCAAAAGTGCAAGCAAATGCAAGCAAAAATCGCCACAATTTTAAGCAAAAAAGCAACGTTAATCACAAATAAAAAACAAGCGCTCGCTAGCTGATATTTTATAATTTCCGACGCCTCAACTCTCCCGCAACGGGAATTCCATTCGCCTCATCGCGCCTCGCCAGTTTCTTGGCAAGCAAAGAGATATCGAAGAGCTGCCCAATCAGCCACCCACCTTGCTCGCGCAGTGAGGCTCCACAAAACAGTGCTCGCTACTAGCGCCCCGCCTCATTTCACGCTAGGCCGCGGCACACCACAGGAGACAACCATGTTCAGTAACAAATCGGGCGCGCTCATCTTCGCGCTATTTTTGAGTGTATTTTCCCTCCCTGCGCTCGCGTGGGATACCGGGCCAGAAGCATGTGCGCATAACGAATGTAGCGGTGGCGTGACGCGCGATAGCGTGCCCGATACCCAGCCGAAATATGCCAATTCGGTGATCCCCGGTCGGGTTGCGGATTGTCCGACTGGCTATACGAATATGGGTTTAACGTGCTTTCGCGGCGCCGATTCGATCAGTGCGCCGTCGATCTTAGCGAGTTGCCCTAGCGGTTGGACGAATATGGGCTTGTTTTGCGGCAAATGGTTTTTGCAAACGATGGGGCCAAGCGGCATGGTCTGTCCCTCTGGCTATTTCAAAGATAACGTAGTCTATCGCTGCCACCAAATTTGCCCAACTGGCTATACCAACACCGGCGAGACTTGCTTTCGCGGTGCTGATAGCCTCAGCATGGAAAGCATGAGTTGCCCGGCAGGCGAACATCGCGAAGGCGCACGCTGCTATCCGAACCCCGGCCCGTGCTCGGCAGATCGCGAATACTATGCGGGCCTGTGCTATAGCAAATGCCCGGCTGGCTCTTACCGTAGCGCGGTATCGACTTGCGTGCATGAGGTGATGTGGCGCGGCAATACGCACTTGTGGATCGTTAATCGCGCCGTGGAATTGCTGTCGCGCTCGCCACAGCCTATCGCGCAAACGGTGGCGCAACGCATGAATGAAGCCAGTTGCCGCCAGCAATGGGAACAAGGTTTGTGGGATGCCGATGACAAAATTGCCGACACCAAATTGCGTGGCAGCCATTTCTACAATGGCGGCGGGCGCGATTACAATGGCAACCCAACCAATATCGTCACTTACCTGATAGCTGGCGTTGAGCAAAATCAACACGGCAATGGCCGCACCAATGCCGCTGCACGCATCTTGGAAGCGGGAAATCTCAGCACGCCAGAACAATGCTATGCGCTAGGCACGGCCTTGCATTACCTGACTGACGCCACCAATCCTATGCATTCGTCAGGTTTTTCTGCGGTCAGCATTCCTTTGATCTTGCATGCGGCGGTGGAAGAATACACGCCGATGATACAAACCCGCAGCCCAGCACTCGGCAATTGGAATGGCGCATTAGCGGATAACAATCCCGATCAAGTTTTCCACGCAACTTCCGTCAAATTTGGCGCGCTAGCACCGGAGCTATTAGCGACCATGAAATACGACGGCACGCTCTGCACCATGACCATCGAACCGGGCGTCACCTACACCGGCAACTGCTTCTTGCAACAGCCAGCGGTGGACGCCAAGATAGGTCAGATTTTGGGCGAAAGCTATCAAGCGACAGCGAGTTATTTGTATAGCGTGTTCAAAGCAGCGGGACGCTAGAACAGCGCTGTCTGGCACGAGCTGAGGCTGTTGCGAAACGTGTTTGGCGCAAAATCATGCGACAAGCGGCCAAACTCCTCTCCCTTGCAGGGCGCGTATCTGCAAATATGCAGATACCGTTAAACAGGCGATTCGCATGCGAATCGAAACCCTGTTTAACCCCGCTTGCGGGTGTCGCGAAAGGGGAGTGCATACCCTCGCCCGCTTGCGGGAGAGGGCAGGGTGAGGGCGCGGATGGCTTGCCATCCGCTTGGGTGAGTAAAAAACAACAGTTTTCTCGCCGAAGATGGCTGCTTTTAGCGCAACTAACCCTCACTCCCTCCTCTCTCCCACTTCGCGGGCGAGAGGTGATCGGCCGCAAATTGGCCTAATTTTTCGCCAAAATGAGTTTCGCGACAGCCGTGAGCAGTGCCGGCGAGAGTTCAGATACATCTTGCAACAATTTCATTTATGACAATTCGGCAACGAGCCCGTAACATAGCGCCCGTTGCAGCCTAGCCTTTGTTGCAACATTCCCCTTATTTCATTCCCTCTCCACCCACTATCGAGGTTCTATGTCCGTCGCTTGCCGCTATCCCGCCCTACTCGCCACTCTTTTCACGCTCTGCGCTAGCGCCCCTGCTTTGGCGAGTCATATCGCTGCTGGCACTTACTATGTCGCCACCAATGGCAGCGACAGCAATCCCGGCACCTTAGCCCAGCCTTGGAAAACACTGCAAAAAGCGGCGACGAGCGCTGGCCCCGGCGTTACCGTGCAAGTGCGCGGCGGTGTGTATAACGAACGTGTGAATATCAAAGCATCTGGCTCGGCCACAGCAGGATATTTCGTCTTGCAAAACTATCCCGGCGAAACGCCGGTGCTCGATGGCAGTAATCTCACCGCCCCCGCTAGCACCACGGGCTTAGTGACGCTGACCGATACGAGCTATGTCAAGGTGATGGGCTTCGAATTGCGCAATTACAGCACGAGTAAATCAAGCGCAACGCCTGCCGGGATTTTGATTGAAGGTGCGGGGACATACATCGAAATTCGGAATAATTACGTACACCACATTAGCACCGAAGTGAAAAGCAGCGCCGGCAATGCATTTGGGATCGCGGTATATGGCAGCAAAGCGCCCGCTTCGATCAATCATTTGACGCTAGACGGCAATCATTTGACGAATTTGAAAACGGGTTCCAGCGAGTCGATGGTGGTCAATGGCAATGTCGAAAATTTCGTCATCAGCCATAACCGCGTACACGACAACAATAACATCGGCATCGATGCGATTGGCTATGAAGGTACGTCCCCGAATCCTAGCTATGACCGCGCCCGTAACGGCATCATTAGCGACAATTTGGTCTATAACATCAGTTCCAAAGGCAACCCGGCTTATGGCAATGACATGAGTGCCGATGGGATTTATGTCGATGGCGGCAGCAATATCACGATAGAGCGCAATACCGTACACCACGTCGATATCGGCATCGAAGCAGCCAGCGAGCACAAGGGCAAGCTGACCGATTACATCACCATCCGCAATAATCTGATCTATCAAAACAATACCGTTGGCATGTACTACAGCACGAACAACCAATTCAGCAATAACATCGTGGTCGCTAGTCGCCAAGGTCGGTTCTTATCCGCCGCAAGTCGCCCAACAACTTCGCCGCTAGCGATGAACAATAACGTCTATTTCTCACCACTGGGTTTGGCACAAGGGACATGGCAATGGAAAGGTGCCGATTACAAAGGTTTGAGCGCATTTAGCAAAGCCAGCGGCAATGATGGGCAATCGCAGTTTGTTGATCCGCTATTTGTCGATGCGGCAAAAGGCAATTTTGCGCTATCCCCGAATTCCCCTGCGAAAGGCAAAGGCGCGAGTTTCTAAGACTAGCGTCGAGTGCCATATGCGCTAGCCAAACTTGAATGCGAGGTAGATATGTCCCCACTCTACCTGTAAGGCTATCGCGAAAGGGGCGTAGGGCTTGGTTTTTCGTGGGGTGGGCAGCTTGCCCGAAAAGCGATGGGTTGCATGCAACCCATCCTACGCACTATCCACAAGCCATCGCTTTATTGTTTGCTTTTCCTCAATCTTAGGCAGACAATCAAACTCCATTCGCGGCGCCCCTCCCTCTATTGGATGGGCGCAACAAAAATATAAAGCAAGGAGACAGCATGGCCAAGAAACCGCTTTACCGCTCACTCTATTTTCAAGTCATTTGCGCGATTTTGCTGGGCGTTGCACTCGGACATTTTGCACCAGAAACCGGAGCGGCGATGAAGCCTCTCGGCGATGGCTTTATCAAGCTGATTAAGATGATCATTGCCCCCATCATCTTTTGCACCGTAGTGGTTGGTATTGCTGGCATGGAAGACATGAAAAAAGTCGGCAAAACGGGTGGCCTCGCCTTGCTGTACTTTGAAATTGTCAGCACCATCGCACTCTTCGTTGGCTTGCTGATCGTGAATTTGGTCGCGCCGGGCGATGGTATGAACATCAATCCAGCTAGCCTCGACACCAAAGGCATTGCCGCCTACACTGGCCCCGGCAAAATGCAAACCACCGTCGAATTTCTACTCAATGTGATCCCTAGCTCGGTGGTCGATGCCTTTGCTAACGGCGAAATTTTGCAAGTGCTCGGTTGGCGTGGTTCTCCTGACTGTCTCGCGAGTCAAACTCTGAGAAGTTGTGGCTTGGCTTGGAATATTTCTGCAGGGCTGGTGTCTGAAGCATTGCTGCCTTTGGAGGTTTGGTATTTAGTACTTTGCTCGGTCT
>JACPVY010000100.1 GCA_016197345.1 Burkholderiales bacterium | reverse complement strand
CGGTGAAGAATTATTAATTGGTGATAATGTCGAAGGCACCGAACATCCATTGATTATGCGGGCGCAAGAAAACGCATTACCTGCTGCTATATTGAATGAAATTTTGCAAAAATTGGAATTTGCTTGTGCCAATTTTGATCATGCCCAAGTGCGTACTTTGTTATTGCGCTGTGTGGCAGAATATGCGCCACAAGGTGACATTGAAGATTTTATATGGCGTGCAGAAAACCGTATTTTACTGGATAAAAACACAGTTAAAGTTTTGCATTGAAGAAAATGGCATGAAATAGCAATCGTTTAATTTCAGACCAATTCGAGCAAATTTGCTAGTCTGATAAAAATAAAATGGATGCAGTATTTCGGCGGCAATACCATACATTTACTGCATCGTTGCTTGTGCTATTTGGGCCGTTGTTTGTAGGTTTCTTATGTGGGCTACTTAATATGTGGCTGGTGTCGCGGTTGTGCTACGAATAATGGGGTAATGCATGGCTGGGAATGTGCAGAAATCGCATTTTTGCGGTTTTTTTAGTTCTATCGATGCTTTCGCTTCTTTTTGCGTGGTGTAATGTGAGCGCGTTGCGAATGAGGTGGCGCCATAAGCACTGGTAAGTACCGCTGCCAGCGATTACAAAATATAGAGCGCTGCATACTGTATGTGCGGTAACAGATAGACAAATCGTTTCATCAAGCAATCTTGTTTATAAGCACACCGTTATAGATACATGCATAGCAGAAAAATTGCTTAAATATGCTGAAATCTGATTGCTAGGTATTTTGATTTTGGGTGAAGTGCAAATCGCGGTTAATTGTCCTCGACCACATCGGGAGCGCAGGCGCAGAGATGTGGTGTAGCGATGGCGCACGTACTTGATTTTCGCGCTTTGTGCATATTGAATTTGTTTTGAGGTAAACACCACAGCCCAAGCCTTGCTGAGGTGTAATGAAATGGGCGCTGACCAGTGTGAGGGGGGGGCAAAAACCTCATATGCACCATTTTAGGCGGTGGCTTCGATTATAGAAGTTGCGCAAAACCAGGCGGGGCATAGAAAACAATGTGATTGCTGTAATTGCATTGCTTTCTTGGGTTTGCAGAGTCTTTTAGATCGTCCGCGCCAACTCTGTGACAGGGTTTTCTCGTTGCGATAAGTTGCCAAAGACAAGAGGTTGCGTCGTTAAGTGAGAATTCTCTCGTTTGGCATGTGTCAGCTGCCAATACAGGGTGAGGGAAGTGTCGGTTGTGTGTCTTTCAATTTGTGCCGGATTGAATAAGTACGGAAGCAAAAACTGGAATGATTTTTTGCGAAAAGTATGTGTTGATCTAGGCAATGTTTTTTAATTTTTTATCTGGAGGTTTTAAAATGGAATTATCTAATTTGTCCTTGAGTGAGTTGCGTGCATTGGAAGTTCAACTCAAAGGTGAAATCAAACGTCGTGAAGGTGAAGACTTGGCACGCGCACGCGAACAAATTTTGTCGATTGCGCAAAGCGTTGGTATTCCACTCAAAGATTTGATCGCAGCAAGCGGCCGTGGTACTGGTCGTGGCGGTGCTGGCATTCCACGCGGTGCAGTTGCCGTGCGTTATCGCCATCCACAAGATGCAAGCTTGCAATGGACTGGCCGTGGCCGTCAACCAAAGTGGATCGTCGAATGGTTGGCTTCCGGTCAAACGATGGATGCATTGCGTATTGCTTAATTGCTGCAATAGCCTTCGATGGCAACCTAGCGTTGCCTAAATCTTTGGCATATTTGACATCACCGCGAAAGCCGCGTATTTTGGGGGCCTTCGCGGTGATGTTTTGCATTGTGGCGTGATGAAAGTTGCCACAAGGTATGAATAAATGCATGTAGTCGCAAACTGTCATACCAGCATTCCCGCCACTCAGACCAACTTCTCACATTGAACATTTCCTTATGGCTATTCTTTCAAAATCCATCTTCAAAGCGTACGATATTCGCGGCATCATTGGCAAAACCTTGGATGCCACCATCGCGCACCAAATTGGCCAAGCGTTTGGTAGCGCGGCACGGGCGAAGGGGGAGAAAACAGTAGTCATCGGCCGTGATGGTCGTTTGTCCGGCCCAGAATTGGCTGCTAGCCTAGCGCAAGGCTTGCAGGCGGCTGGCGTCGATGTGATTGACTTGGGCGTGGTGGCGACGCCGATGGTGTATTACGCGACCAATGTGCTGGAATGCAAATCCGGCATCATGGTTACTGGTAGCCATAATCCGCCTGATTACAATGGTTTCAAAATGGTATTGGCAGGTGAGGCGATTTATGGCGATACCATTACCGCCCTCTATGACGCGATTGTTGCCAATCAATTGCAACAAGGTTCGGGCGGCTATCGCCAACACGACATCCGCGCCGCCTACTTGGAGCGCATCATTAGCGACGTGAAATTAGCGCGCAAGATGAACATTGTGGTTGATTGTGGCAATGGCGTTGCTGGCGCGTTTGCCGGTGACTTGTATCGCGGTATGGGCGCTGAAGTGACCGAATTATTCTGCGAAGTCGATGGCAATTTCCCGAATCACCACCCCGATCCTGCCCACCCAGAAAACTTGCAAGACGTCATCCGTGCATTGCAACAAGGCGATGCTGAAATCGGCCTCGCTTTCGACGGCGATGGTGATCGTCTGGGCCTCGTCACCAAAGACGGCCAAATCATCTATCCTGATCGCCAAATGATGCTGTTTGCTGAAGATGTCTTGAGCCGCAACCCCGGCGCTGAAATTTTGTATGACGTCAAATGCACCAGCCACCTCGCACCGTGGATCAAAGCCCGTGGCGGTCGTCCTTTGATGTGGAAAACCGGCCATTCGCTGGTCAAAGCCAAACTGCGCGAAACTGGCTCACCACTCGGTGGCGAAATGAGCGGCCACATCTTCTTTAAAGATCGTTGGTATGGCTTTGATGATGGTTTGTATGCTGGTGCGCGCATGTTGGAATTGCTGTCCCGCATCAGCGATCCATCTAGCGTGTTAAATGCTTTGCCACAATCTTCGTCCACCCCAGAATTGCATTTGAACTTGAAAGAAGGCGAAAACGTCGCCTTAATCGAAAGCTTGCGTCAGCACGCCAAGTTCACCAATCCACAAGAAATCATCACCATCGACGGTTTGCGCGTCGAATATGGCGATGGCTTTGGTTTAGCGCGTTCCTCCAATACCACGCCAGTGGTGGTGTTGCGTTTTGAAGCCGAAACGGCCGAAGCGCTGGCGCGGATTCAAGCCGACTTCAAACGCGTCATTCTGGATGCCAAGCCAGATGCAGAATTGCCGTTTTAAGCTCTCTGCTGTGCGCCGTCCGTGAAGGTTTTGATCATCCGCGTTTCCTCGCTCGGCGACGTGGTACACAACATGCCTATGCTGCAAGATATCTTGCAGCACTTTCCGCACGCCATTATTGATTGGGTGGTGGAAGAGGGCTATGTCGATTTGGTGAAGCTGACACAAGGCGTGCGCCGCATCATCCCGTTTGCACTACGGCGCTGGCGCAAATCCTTATTCAGTAGCGCGACAAGGTGTGAAATCAGCCAATTCAAGCAGCAATTGCAGCAAGAGCGCTACGACTATATTTTTGATACGCAAGGCTTGCTCAAAACCCGCTTGATTATGGGGTGGAGCAAGACCAGCGCTAGCGGCAAAAAATATGGCCTCGGCAATGCTAGCGAAGGTTCCGGCTATGAGCCTATTTCCCGCTTCTTTCACGATGTGAGCGTCGTGCTGCCGCCGCGCACCCACGCTGTCGCGCGCGCGCGCTTGGTTGCCGCTAGCGCTTTTGGCTACTTTCCTGTCATCGAAAAATCTCTGCCAGCGGCGAATTTTGGATTGCAAGCGTGGCAAGACGAAGCTCGTCCCGCTTGGATGCCAGCAACGCCATATGCCGTGTTTTTCCACGGCACAGCGGGTGCTGCTAAAAAATGGCCGCGCGCCAATTGGCTAGCGTTAGCACAGCGCTTGCATGCGCTAGGTTGGCCCATCTTGTTGCCATGGGGAAGCGCTGCCGAAGAAGCCGAAGCGCAGGCGATGGCTGCCGCCTTACCAACTGGTGTGCTACAAGTGTTGCCGCGCTTAGCGATGCTAGATGCAGTGCGCCTAGCGCGCTCGGCCGGTTTGGTGGTAGGAGTCGATACGGGCTTGACCCATATCGCCGCCGCATATTGCCGACCCACGGTGGAAATCTACAGCGCCTCGCCGCGCTGGAAAACTGAAGGCAATTGGAGTGAACACATCATCAATCTGGGCGATCAAGGACAAATGGCGGATGTGGACGCCGTCTTTAGCGCCATGCAAAAACTGTCCAGTTTGCAACAGGAGCGTGCCTGATGCGCTGGCTGTATAGCTTAGCGTGGTATTTGGCCTTGCCTTGGGTTTTGCTCAGCCTGTGGCGGCGTGGTGCGCGTGAGCCTGGCTATCGCCAGCATTGGCGTGAGCGGCTTGCCTGGTATTCTGCGCTCCCGTCGCAACACAAATTGGTGATTTGGCTACACGCGGTTTCGGTCGGTGAAACCCGCGCTGCTCAGCCCTTGCTGCTGGCCTTGTTGCAGCAATATCCGCAAGCAAAAATCCTGTTGACGCATATGACGCCCACTGGTCGTGCGACAGGGGCTGAGTTGTTTGGCAAGCTAGGCGAGCGTGTGCAGCAAGTGTATATGCCCTACGATACGGGCGCGATGCAAGCGCGCTTTTTGCGCCAATTTGCACCGCGTTTGTGCATTTTGATGGAAACGGAAGTGTGGCCGAACTCTGTCGCGCAATGCCAGCGCGCTGGCG
>JACPVY010000601.1 GCA_016197345.1 Burkholderiales bacterium | reverse complement strand
CCTAGCGTCAACCTCGCCAGCGCTGCTGTGCCGCTGGCCGCTAGCGAAACCAAACTCAGCAGACGTGCGGCACGCTTGGAAGCACGACGCGCAGCACGTGCGGCGCGTGAAGAGGCCAAAGCGGCGCAGGCGGCTAAAGCCGTGGCTAACACAGCTACTAGCGATGCACCAGCCGCCGCCCTCCCCGACCAGACCTTAGCCGCTAGCGATAATCCGCCACTTGCTAGCAGCACCAGCCTAGCCAAACCAAAAGCGGCAAGTGCAAAACCAAAGAGTGAGACAAAAAGCGAACGTAGCGTCTTAAAACTCTCAAAAATCAGCGATGCTGACATGGCCGAGTTGGATAAATTAGTGCTGGCGAAAAGTGAGCAATTATCGGCGCAAAGTTTGGCCAAAATCGAGCAGGCTAGCGTCACCACACCTAAAGTCAGCGCTGAACTAGCTGCGGCGCAAGAATTGAGTGTGATGCAGCAAAAAGTGCGCATGCTAGAAGCCGAAGCCAATCGCCTGCAACAACGCAGCCTAGAACAAGATCGCCTCTTGCAAGCCAGCCCGGCCGACAAAAATGCGTATCAAGGGCTGTTTGGCATCGCGCTGGTGTTGATCGCGGCGCTGTTAGCGATTGTTTGGCTGCTATGGCGCATGCAACAGCTACGGCAACAAAATCAAGACAATTGGCATCAACTTGGTGATACCACGCCAACCCCCGCCAATGTGCAGGCGAATCAGCGCGTCGAAGCGACGCCACCGAGCAAGCCTAGTAAAGCGGCGAGTGCCGCCGTAAAAGCCGCGGCAATGGTGACGCCGCCAGCGGAAATCCATGAAGACTTTTTTGCCGAAGAAGCACCTAGCCCACCAACAAGCGCTAGCAAGACCGAACATGAAGTACCACCAGAAGCGTTAATCCAGCCGCTTGAATTTGAACGCAGTTTTTCGCATCACGCGCTAGAAATGCCAACCGTCGATGAAGTGACCGATGCAATGCATGAAGCTGAATTTTGGATGTCGCTCGGCAAACCCGAAAAAGCCGCCGAAGTGTTGGAGCTTTATGGTCGCAGCGATCAACCGACCTCCCCCGTCACTTGGCTGTATTTATTCGATTTGTACCGCACGCTGCAAGACGAAGAAAAATACACGCAGTTGCGCACCCAATTTCAACGCCGCTTCAATGGCTTGATTCCGGCATGGAATGACGAAGTACCCGCCGCTAGCCAACAACAGGGCTTGGAAAACCAGCCCGCTTTGCTAGAAAAAATCGCGATGCTATGGGGTACGCACAAAATCGTGCCGTATTTGGAAGAACTCATCATTGACAATCGTGAAGGCATGCGCACTGGTTTTGCGCTGCCAACTTATCGCGAAATCTTATTCTTACTTGATCTGGCCCACAATGTGGAGCGCTTGGAACCAATACATGCGTTGGAATTTCATTAAACGCGGCGCCCTGCTGTTGATATTGGGGACAAGTCTGTTCGGCTGTGCCGAACTAGGCTACTACGCCCAAGCGGTGCGTGGCCAACTCAGCATCGCCACGAGCGGCCGCCCGATAGCGGAAGTCTTACAAGATGAGAAAACTTCGCCGCAGCTACGGCAACGCTTAGAAAGTAGCCAGCGCATTCGCAGCTTTGCTAGCCGCGAATTAGCCTTGCCCGATAACGCTAGCTATCGCCAATATGTCGCGCTAGATCGCCCGTTTGCGTTATGGAATGTGGTGGCGGCGCCGGAATTGTCTTTGCAACCGCTGCGCTGGTGTTTTCCGGTGGCGGGTTGCGTCAGTTATCGCGGCTATTACGATGAAGCGGCGGCGCGCGAATTTGCCGCGCAATTGCGCAACCAAGGCTATGACGTGCAGGTTTCGGGCGTGCCAGCGTATTCGACGTTAGGTTGGTTTAGCGATCCCCTACTCTCTTCGTTTATCAATTATCCCGAGCCAGAATTAGCGCGTTTGATTTTTCACGAGCTAGCGCACCAAGTGCTGTATATCAGCGGTGATAGCCAATTCAATGAATCTTTCGCCACGGCAGTCGAATTGGCTGGCATTACGCGCTGGCTCGCGTGCGAGGGCGACGAGGCGCAACGGCAACGCTATGCCAAATCGCAGCAGCGCAATCAAGAATTCTTAGCGCTGATACGGCAACAACGCGCTGCCCTAGCGCAAGCCTATAGCGAGCTGCCAAATGATGAGGAAAAACGCGCCGCTAAGCAGCGCATTTTGCAAGAATTGCAAAGCAAATATGCAGAATTAAAACAAAGCTGGGGCGGCTATGCTGGCTATGATCGCTGGTTTAGTTCGGCGCCGGGCAACGCCCATTTCGCCGCCGTCAACACCTATCACGAATATGTGCCGGGCTTCACCACGCTATTACAGCAGCAAGGGCAATATGCCGATTTTTACCGTGCCGCCAAATCCTTAGCACAATTGCCCGCCGATGAACGCAAGCAGCAATTGCAGCAACTAGGGAAAATGGTGCAAGCGCCGCTAGCAAACCCTGCGCTAGAAATCGCGCCGTGTCCCAATAAGGCCGCTACTCAATCGGCATTGCACAAATAAGCGCCGTCAATGCGGGCGACACGGCTATGCAGTAATTGCTGCACGGCCCATTCTGCGAGCGCCTGACTTTCTTGCTGTAAAAAGCGCAGATTCACTTTTTTAAACAGCGGAATCTCGGCCATGAGCGCGGGTAATTCCGCGAGCGCGATCTGCTGCCGTTCTAGCAATAGAAATTTGAGCAAAACCTTCAACGCATTTTGCGCATTGCGCACTGGTTCACTTTGCAAAAAATCGATGCGGGCGAAAGCGTAATCCAGTGCAGCGGCGCTGTCGCTAAATGGCGCGCCGTGGCCGGGAATGACGAGGCGAATCTTCAGACTGGCGATCAGCTCTAGCGTAGCGCGGGTTTCGGCAAATCCAGATTCGCCTTCCAGCTCAGGAAAAATCACGCCAAAACCACGCTGCCATAGCGCATCAGCCGAAATCAAGATTTGCTCTTCGGCGCAATAAAACATCAAAGAATGCGGATCATGGCCGGGCGCGGCTAGCGCCTGCCATTCGCGCTGGCCCCATACAAAGCAATCGCCGGGTGCGATGGTGGCGTGAAAATCAAACCGCTGGCAACTTTGCCCAGTTGCTAGATAACTCAATTGCTCTTGATCCCAGCGCCGCACTTTTTCTGCTTCCAAATGCGGGATGCTGGTGTGGCAGCCGTAATGCTGTTGCAACAGCGCATTGCCGCCGCAGTGATCAGAATGCAAATGGGTGTTGACGATTTGATGTAGCGGCGCGCCTTGTAGCACATGCTGGAGCAAACTCAGGGTTTGCGGTGCGTGCGTCAGATAGCCGGTATCGACTAAGACATTCTTGCCCTCAGCGCAGAACAAGATATTGTTGGAAGAGAGCCAGCCGCGCTCAAAAACATGCATCCCAGCGGGCAGGGCAGCGGCGGGCGCACTCATTTGCTTATCCTTGTTTTCAGCTGCTGCCAAACTTGCCGCTTATATGTTTCATCAGCCCGCCCCCAAGCAATGATTTCATCGATATTGCGCAAACAGCCGATGCATAAGCCGCTTTCTTGGTCCATGCGGCAGACGTTAATACACGGCGACGGCAATGCGCCAGCATGCTGTTCTAAGTCAAATTTTTTGATATGTTTCATTCGCGCGAACCTGCCTTCACCATTTTTTCCACTTTTTGCGCGAGCTTAGCGTTGAATTTTTCCGGGTAGATGATGAAGCGCTCATGCCGTCCTTCCGACACTTTTTCCAGATCATCAAAGGCGATTAATTGAAAGACGAGGCGACGGCCATCGACTTCCAACAATTCACCTTCGATCCGCAATTGCATGCCCGGCGTGCTGGCGGCGATGTGATTGAAATTGACCATGGTGCCGACCGATTGCTCGCGCGGCCAATCGAGATGCGGCATCAAACCCGCGATGCACGCTAATTCCATCATGCCTACCAAATAACCAGTAGCCAATACTGGCGGCATTTCGCGGCAAAATTCAGTGTCGTGGTACAGATTAGGGACAGTGCTACGTTCGGGAATCGTGTAATTCCACGTAAAACGCAAACCTGCTTGTAGCGTAGTTTCCGGCATGGCTGATCCTCAGCAATATGTTGCCTAGGATTATGCCCGGAAATGTGGAAATGGGTATGCTGACGGCCGCCAAATACGTCAGCGGCTTTGCCTTTAGGAAAAATACTTGATTGGGGGTCAGTGCTATCTGCTAACTGACCCCATCGTTATTACGCTTGCACAGTCGGCGTGCTATTGATCGTCACGGCACGCGGCTCTGCATGACCAGCGGCGATCAGTGAAACGTCGAGGCGCTCTAGCAAAAGCGGGACAGGTTGACCTAGCCAAAAGCTGCTACCGCGATGATCTTCACGCTCTTGATCGGTATTGGGATGCAGCAGAATGGGCAAATCAAAATGATTTAACATCAGCCACGGCACTAATTGCGCAAATTGATCAGCGAAAAAGCCGATTTCATATTGCGCCATAGTATGCGGGCCGACTGGCTGATCGAAAAAACGGCCAAGCTGTACCGCGAAGCGCTCGCCGATCAACGCATGCAATTTGACGGCACGCGCCCGGCTCGTTTCATCGTAATAGACGTGAATGTGATAGTGAAAAATTTCTGTCAGCGCGCGTAATGCTGGAAATTGTTCGCTCATCAACGTGCTCCTTGCTGCGGTACGTATTGGCGATGCCATTTGTGCTCGAAGATCACGACTTTGAATTGTTCCGCACTTTGTTGCCAAGTCAGCCATGGCATTTGTTTCGATTGCGGCGCTTGACCCGCTACGTGCAAACTGAGCCAAGCTTGCACTGCTTGCGCGAGGTCTTTCCCTTCTAAGCCCGAGAAATAATGTGCATATTGCCCAGCGACTTCTTCAAAAACAGGCAAATTACGCACGATCAAAGGCAAACCGTGCTGCGCCGCTTCGATCAAAGGCAAGCCAAATCCTTCGCCTTCAGAACTCGCAAGGAGGGCCGAACAGCCTTGGTACAAATGCTGCAACATTTCATCGCTCACACCTGCCAGCCAGAATAAGCGCTTGCCTTTTTCAGTGTGCTCTTTCAAGTGCTTAATGATGGCTTCCACTAGCCAGCCTTGCTTGCCAACGATCACCAGATTGACGTCTGTCCCTTGTTGCCACAACAAATCAAACGCGGCGAGGGTTTGTGCATAGCCTTTGCGTGGTTCTATCGTGCCCACCATCAAAAAACTAGGGCGTTGTTTCAAAGCGTCCAAAATCTGCGGTGCATCGACGGGCAAGCCACGGGTTGGCGCACTTGCTTCCAAATCGGCACCGAGATGGAAATAACCGAGTTGCAAAGGCTGTTGGCGGCTAGGTGGATGGCGTTGCAGCCAATCATGTACTTCATCTGCCACCGCGCGCGAAATGCACAGCAAACCATCCGACACTTCGCCAATGCAGTCGAGCCAACGGGCAAAACCGGGCGCAGAGCCGGGCGGGAATACATCGGGCCGCAATACGGGCAAGATGTCATAGACGATGAAATGGATTTCCACGCCACGTTTGCGCATGTGTAGCAAGAGATCACGGTTTTGCGCCGTGCCGTGCATGAATAAATCTAGCCCCAAGAAAATATCGCCTTGGCGCGCCAAAATCACCTCATCGTTTTATTTTAAAATAAAGTTATTTAACACCATATTCGGGTTTAGAACACTCGATATACTCGGTGTGAGATCAAATTTTTAATAAAAAATGAAAAAATTGACAAAAAAAATAAAAATAAAAAAGTCGT
>JACPVY010000099.1 GCA_016197345.1 Burkholderiales bacterium | reverse complement strand
GAAATTGCTGTTTTCTATACCTGAAGCAATACCACGTATCTCACGCGCTGCGCCCAGCGGGTATTGTTTGATCCATTCTTGCAGATGTTCTAGCGTAACCGGGGTGAAGACGGCCATGGGAGTGAAGGGGAAAAATCAACATTCAAAGAAAAAGGGGACGTTTTTGAAAAATCCCCTGCTAGGGTGACGCTAACCTGTGCTAATCGCTATGCTTATTTGCTGGAGGCTGAGCTACTAGCGGCTGCTTTGGCGGGCTGTGAGCTGTCTTGCGCTTTATCTTTTTCTTTATTTTTGTCGCCGCCGAATTCGAGGACGCTCCATTGCGTGCCGTGCACTGAGTTGGATTGCACATCGCCTGGTTGCGCATTGCCGTGTTCTTCATTCGGCTTCATGATGTAATTGCTCTTACCGATCTTGACTTTGGCTTCGACCACTTTGCCATTGACTTTGCGTTCAGTGATTTTATTACCTTCTTTGGGCTTGATTAAGGCGCCTTCTGTCCCTTTTAGATTGGGATCAGTGCCTTCTTCGAGCTTATCCATTTTGGGTGGGGGCGGCGCTGGCTTGTCGCTGCTTTGCGCTAATGCGGTAGCGCTAGAAAATGCGAATAATGCCGATAGGCAAGAGATGAGTACGGCATGGGAAAAATATGAGGTGCGCATGATAGAAACCTATGTCAGGCCAAGGGTTGGAAGACGATGCTTCATTGTAGCAGTTTTATCGCTCACCACCGCTTCCTACCCAGCGTTGCGGAGAGGCAAAATCGTGTTGCGCTGTGAGTGATTTGACGTATGGCGCTTGATTGCTTGGCCTAATGAATCTCGCTATGATGACGTGGCTATGCGGTAGTGCGCATGTGCTGTTCACGCAAAATGCACCGCTAGTGCTGCCATCTCGCCATTTCCGGCAAAAAACCACTTATTCATAAGGAGATGTTATGCCTGCTGCACTTTCATTGGAGTTTGCCCGGTATTCTCTTGCGACCAAGGCGATAGGATTGGGAGAGCATCATGATTCACCCAATGCGCGCCTTGTGATAGATGAATGGATCAAAGTCGGCATCGTTACCGATTTGGTGTTAGAACTTTCGGAGCCTTGGGACGATGAGGGGGTGATGAGCCCGGATTATCTGGGTGTGGTCAGCGGCTTGGATAAAAAGTGGAACAACCCTTACCCCTTGAATAAGCTAATCAGGGTGGCGTGCGAGGCCAAAGTCAACGTGCATTGCTGGGATCCCGGCGATAGCTACAAAATAAAGGATATGAATCAAAACGTTGCCAATCGCAATAGTGTTATTGCGAGCAAATTTCGCGAGCATTTTGGGCGTGGCCGATATGCAGTGACGCAAGCGCCGGGTTGGGTCATTTTAATGGGCGCCGATCATTTTGCGAAAGGTGAACAACCCCTTTCTTCCTTGTTGCTTGGCTTGGTGTGGGCCGATTTAAGCCCGGAATAAAATCACGCTGAGCGATTGCCAAACTGGCCGCTGTAAATTGATTGCTGTTCTGGGGGGAGCGCGGCCTCGCGCTCCGACACTTTACATACTGAATTGGCTGTTTTTTTGCAAAATTCTTCAAAGAAATGTCATTTTCAGTCTGCTATGGCCGTGGTGGGCCGGGCGCCCCCCTACTTTTGCTGTACATGCATCGTGTTCTATATATTTCAACACGCCCTCGCAATCAACTAGCGTAGCGTGTGCGCTGTTTTTGTTGAGTCATCGACGTCTCTCAGGTAGCAATGATTGTGCGGTAGCCGTTATATCGCGAGTTAGACCATCTTGCAGCGTGACAGTCGCGCATCTCCGCAAGAATCGGCCCATTTCTGCGATAATCAGCGCAAATTCGCGCTAGCGTGGTGTCTTAAGCCTGCCGCGCCTTCTTGCTGCCTCACTCCTTCCGATACGAACGACTCATGGAAAATACCTTATTGCTGGTCGATGGTTCCAGTTACCTATACCGTGCTTTTCACGCGATGCCCGATTTGCGCGGCCCCAATGGCGAACCAACGGGCGCGCTGAAGGGCATTGTCAACATGTTGCGCAGTTTGCGGCAAGATTATCCATGCGCCTATTTAGCATGCGTGTTTGATGCCAAAGGCAAGACTTTCCGCGACGACATGTATGCCGAGTACAAAGCCCATCGGCCATCGATGCCGCCTGATTTGGCGGCGCAGATCGAGCCTATCCACGCCGCTGTAAAAGCCATGGGCTGGCCGGTACTGGTGGTGCCAGGAGTTGAAGCCGATGACGTGATCGGCACGCTCGCAGTGCAGGCGGCAGCGCAAGGCATGAAGGCCGTAATTTCCACTGGCGACAAGGATTTAGCGCAGTTGGTGAATGATCACGTCACCTTGGTTAATACGATGAGCGCCGAAACGCTAGATCGGGCTGGCGTGATCGCTAAATTTGGCGTGCCACCAGAGCGCATCATTGATTATTTGACGCTGATTGGCGATACCGTGGATAACGTGCCGGGTGTCGCTAAAGTCGGGCCGAAAACGGCGGTGAAATGGTTGGCGCAATACGATACGTTGCAAGGGGTGATGGACAACGCCGCTGCAATTGGTGGTGTGGTCGGTGAAAATCTGCGGCAAGCACTGGATTGGTTGCCGCAAGGGCGCGCCCTGATCACGGTGAAAACCGATTGCGATTTGACAGGGCATTGTGAGTCGATTGCTACTAGCCTACAAGCGCAACCGGAAGATGACGAAGTACTAAAAGAATTTGCGCAGCGCTATGGCGTGCGGATTGCGGCCAGTAATCGCGCTGCGCCTAAGCGTGCGGCGACACCTGTTGCTGTTGCAGTGGAAGATACCAGCACGGCGAGCGCGAGCGGTGAACTGTTTCCTCTTGCGCCGCCAGAACAAAATTATGAAACCGTGCTGACTGAGGCGCAGCTCGATAGCTGGTTAGAACGCATCAATGCTGCGCCGCTGACAGCCATTGATACCGAAACCAATTCGCTGGAGCCCATGCTGGCGCAGATGGTCGGTATCTCCCTTAGCGTGCAAGCGGGACAGGCTTGCTATATTCCTTTAGCACATAGCTATCAAGGCGCACCAGAAACGTTGAGCCGTGAATTCGTGCTGGAAAAAATGCGAGCTTGGTTGCAAGACCCAACTAAGCTTAAGGTTGGGCAAAATCTGAAATACGATAGCCATGTGTTTGCCAATCACGGTGTGCAATTGCTGGGTATCGCGCACGATACGCTATTGCAATCGTATGTGTTGGAATCGCATAAGCCGCACGATATGGGCGGCCTCGCGCTACGGCATTTAAATCGCCCTAGCATTAGTTTTGAAGATGTGTGTGGCAAGGGTGCACATCAAATCACTTTTGATCAAGTCGAGATCGAGCGCGCTACTGCATATGCAGCAGAAGACGCGGATTTGACTTTGCAATTACATCAGGCGCTATGGCCACAGGTGGAAAAGCAAGCGGGCTTGCGCTATATCTATGAAAAAATCGAAGTGCCAACCGCGATTGTGCTGCAAAAAGTTGAGCGCAATGGTGTGCTGATCGATGCGGATTTATTGGCAGTGCAATCGCAGGAATTAGGGCAGCGCATTGCGGAATTGGAACAGCAAGCCTATGAATTAGCCGGCCAGCCTTTCAATATGAATTCGCCTAAGCAATTGGGTGAAATTTTGTTCACCAAACTGGAATTGCCAGTGGTCAAAAAAACACCATCGGGCACGCCTTCTACGGATGAAGAAGTGCTGCAAAAATTGGCGGAAGATTATCCGTTGCCGAAAGTGCTATTGGAATTTCGCGGCATGGCGAAATTGAAATCGACGTACACCGATAAATTGCCAAAAATGGTGAATCGGGACACGCATCGGGTACATACCAATTATGCGCAAGCGGTGGCGGTGACAGGTCGCTTAGCGTCGAATGACCCCAATCTACAAAATATTCCAATTCGCACCAAAGAAGGTCGTCGGATTCGTGAAGCCTTCGTTGCACCTGCTGGCAGTCATATCGTTTCCGCCGATTATTCGCAAATCGAATTGCGCATCATGGCCCATATTTCTGGTGATGAAAACATGTTGCGCGCCTTTGCGGATGGCATCGACATTCACCGTGCCACCGCGGCTGAAGTGTTTGGCATTAGCGCAGAAGAAGTGACGAGTGAACAGCGGCGCTATGCCAAGGTGATTAACTTCGGCTTGATCTATGGTATGGGCGTATTTGGCTTAGCGCAGGCAATGGGCGTGGAGCGCGGTGCGGCGAAAAACTATATTGATCGCTATTTCCAGCGCTTTGCTGGCGTCGCCCGCTATATGGAAGAAACACGGCAACAGGCGAAAGCGCGTGGCTATGTCGAAACCGTGTTTGGGCGTCGCTTGTGGCTGCCTGAAATCAATTCACCGAATGGCCCGCGCAAAGCTGGTGCCGAGCGTGCTGCAATTAATGCGCCGATGCAGGGCACTGCCGCCGATTTGATCAAGCTAGCGATGGTGGCGGTGCAAAATTGGTTGGAAGAAACTGGCGCGAAATCGAAGATGGTGATGCAGGTGCATGATGAATTAGTGTTAGAAGTGCCAGAGGATGAATTGGCCACCATTAAAACTGAATTGCCGCGCTTAATGGCACAAGTGGCGCAATTGAAAGTGCCGTTGCTAGCGGAAGTGGGCGTCGGTGCAAATTGGGATCAGGCACATTAATGTCGTCCATTCAGTCGGCATTCAGTTGCTAAGTTCGTCGCCTCGGGGAGTCGCAAATGCAAGATCAGCTAGTAGCAGAGAGTTTTCCATGTGCTCGGTTTATTCGTGAAATTGGGCGCGGTAAAGAAGGGGCGCGCAGTTTAAGCGAGGACGATGCCTTTGCACTGTATAGCGCGATGTTGGATGGCCGTGTCAGCGATTTGGAACTGGGCGCAGTGGTGCTTGCGCTACGCGTGAAAGGCGAGTCAGTCGCCGAGCTGACCGGGTTTTTAAGCGCAGCGCATGCGGCGATGGAATTGATCGCGGCACCTGAAGGCGATTTTGCGCCGCTGCTCATTCCTAGCTATAACGGCGCCCGCAATATGGCAAATCTCACGCCTTTGCTCGCTTTGCTATTGGCAAAAGAAGGTGTGCCAGTGTTGGTGCATGGGGTGGAAACTGATCCAGGACGGGTTACGACCCATGAAGTGATGGTGGCGTTAGGGATGCCTATGCCGCAACAACAAGTGCATTTGTTTGCGAATTGGCGTAAGCATTTGCCGTCTTTTATGAGTATCGATTTGCTCGCACCGAAGATGGCGCGCTTGCTGGCTTTGCGCCGTATCTTGGGGGTGCGTGGTTCTACGCATACCTTGGTGAAGCTTTTGCAGCCTTTTGCTTGCCCGGCAGTGCGCTTGACTTCATTTACCCACCCTGAGTATCAAATGTTGCTATCGACATTTTTTAGTCACGCAAGCGCAGCAGGCGACGCCTTGCTAATGCGCGCGACTGAAGGTGAGACTGTGGCAAATGTGCGGCGGGCGCAAGAAATCGTGTGTTTTCGCGATGGGCAGCGAACGAGCTTAGTGGCTAAGCAAGAAGTCGGCGAGAGTGAAGTGGATTTGCCCGAAGGGCGTGACGCCGAAACGACGGCGCGCTGGATTGATGATGTGCTCTGCGGGGTACGTGCCGTGCCGCCAGCGATTGCTGAGCAAGTGGCGCAGTGTGTCGCCGTTTGCGCTGACCTGAAAGCGCGCACATCGGCATCAGCGCCTGAACTCGAGGTCGGGCCAGATATCGCGTTTCCGCTCTAAACAAGTGCGTTAGAGCGGTTGCGAAAAGATATTGCGTGTCTAGCGTGCGGCGGCTGTTGCCACTTTGGGCGGCAAGGTTGAGCTAAGCGCAGCGCACAGCACATCGCGCCACTTCTTTGCTTCGCCTTCGGTTTTTTCAAATGGCGTTTCGGGATGCGGTTCGGAAAAATCGGCGTAGAGCAGGCCGAGGAAGCGACCATCCACCACGAGCGACCAGACTAAGAACGACTTGCCGCCAACGACACCGTGATACCACTCAGGCAATAAGCGCGAATAGGTTGGATTAGCGACATCGGCCACGTATAAGTCCACCTTCTTTCCCATCACCAAGCGGAAAATATCGGGGCGTTGCCCGCTGCAACGAAACTTGGGTGCGACTAGGTTGGCATTGCGCCCCACGCCTGAGACGGCAGACAAACCCGCTGGGCCATCTGGCACGCATAAGAGCGTTAAATCAAAGTCAAATTCATTGTGCAACATGCGCAAGGCTTGGTGGATGAGATCAATCGGCTTTTTATTGCCCGTGCGTGGATTGGCTTTGGTCAAGCTATCTTGCGACGAGAGGGAATCGAGTACTTTTTCGGAGGATTTGCGCAGCAACATGCGGGCATGAGCGATATCGACCGGGAAACCCATATCTTGCAACTTGCTATCGACTTCCGCGAGTGTGGCTTCTATCCATTCGTAAGCGTCTTCATTTTTGAGCGACAGCGCTTGATGGAAGAAGTTGAGGTCGTGACTGATGGCGATTTTGTCGCGCCCCTCAGGCATGCGGAATAGTGCGTCAGTAATGCAGCGCGCAAACAAGGAGCACACGGGGTGCCAGCCTTGTGCGCTATTGGCAGCGCGCGGTGGGGCTTTGTCCATTTTTGCGCCTATGCACTGCTCCAGCACGTCTGGGAGATTCCAGTGATGGGCGATGGTAGTGCCAATCGCATCAAAACCCATTCCTAAGGTCAGCGTAATCGCTTCGTCTTCAGTCAGATTTTTTTCTGCTTGCAAAACGTGGCTTTTCTCGACATTTTCATACAGGTAATAATAAGCGGCTATACGCCCTAGATTTTGTACAACGCCACATACTTGCGCTTCTTGCGCGTTATAGCGTGGTGCATTGTGGCGGGTGACGGCAGCGGCGAGGCTACCGCAAAAAAACGCGGCAGCTATTTCCGCGCAGAGGTGCATGTATTGCGCTTTGTTTTCGACACTGCTGAGCATCGGCAATTCGGCGCAAATATTTTGTACGGTGTTCAGACCAAGCACAGAAATCGCTTGATCAATATTGGAGACGTTATTTTTGCCACGGCTGGTGGCGTTGGCGGCGCGCAGTAATTTGGCGGTGAGACCAAAATCGCGTAAGACGGCGACCACTAATTCGCGATTGCCGCTCAAGCCATCTTCATCGAGATTGACAATGGTTTGCACGGAACTGCTCATGGCGGTAAAGCCGGGATCTTGCTCAATCCGTTCGAGCAAGAGTTTGAGGTTGTCGGCGCGTTGGCTTTGTAGCTCATCCATACCAGTATCCTGTCCACAAAATATATCGGCGCGGAATGTAGCGCGCGGGACCAGCTTGTTTTAAAGCGGTTGTGCTTGGCACATCCGCATGTTTGCGTAGCTTGTTGACGGAATGATAAAGCCTTTGGCAGAGGCTACCGCCCAGTCTTTATTTGGATAGTACGTTAGCGCTAAAACTCGCGCAACTGCGTGCAAGATGGATGTTGTGGCTTTTAGTCACCGCCGATGCTGCTATGGCAAGTTCCTTGCTAAGGATAGTCATGCTATGGGCTTAGGATAGACGGTTTTCACTTGCAATTGCAGCAACTGTTTGCTGCGTCGGAACAAACCTTAACATGCTATGCGCGGTCGGATTGAAATTGCGGCAGGCTTGCTAGGCGCAGGGTTTACAATGCTGTTTTTCAGTAAAACCAT
>JACPVY010000098.1 GCA_016197345.1 Burkholderiales bacterium | reverse complement strand
GGCATCGCCAAGCCGGTGCTGCGTGCGCTGACGCAGTTCGCCTCCAAGGCCAGCCGCATGGGCGATTTCATAGCCCCCGTGCTCTAACACCGTGGTCAGCACTGCCAACATATCTTGATCGTCATCGACTAGCAAAATCCGGCGTTTAGCAGGTTCGCCAAGATTGCTGGCGTCGGCAACTGACCGTGTGCTTGCGACGGATTTCTCGCCTACCGATGCACGAGGTGTTTGCTTGTCACGCGATTTGCTTGTCGTTTCCATGTCAAATATCTCCGATCGCATACTGTCTGGGCAGCGTCCATGATACCCCTAGTCGCGCAATTTGGTGGCTGTTTACTTCTGCAAATGTCAGTTTTCTGTGCTCAATGTGCCAAAATTGCCAGAATGGTAATTTAATTTCATTGACGCTAGGTGGCGAGGCAGTTAAATGCGGCAGTAAAGTCTTGTGGCTGCACTACAATGCCAGCTTTTTGCCGGAAAGCCGCGCATGAATATTTCCAATCCTAGTCGCTCGCGCACAACCGACGTCGCGCAGCCCCTCAATTTGCCCGCCAGCATAGAGGCGGCCTTGCAACTGGCTGATGTTTCTTGGCATGCAATCTTGCGTGATGCGTTGCAGGCGCTGCAAGTGGCCGCACCTGAGTACTTGCCAGAATTGGCGCAAGATTCATATTTACCAACAGAAGGGCGCTTATTCGCTGCATTTTCGCGACCGTTAGCGACAACTCGCTATATCTTGGTGGGTGAGGGGCCGTATCCGCGTGCCGCTAGCGCAACTGGCGTGTGCTTCATGGATGGCGCGGTTGGCAGTTTGTGGTCTGATGAAGTGGGGGGCGGCTTGTCAAAAGCGGTTAATCGCGCGACGTCGTTGCGTAATTGGATGAAGATGTTGATGGTCGCTAGTGGCAAATTGCCAGCGGATGGCGTCACGCCAGCCCGTATCGCCGCCATCGCCGCGCAAGCGCATGCGCCAGACTCGCCTATCACGCAAAGTCTGCCGCAATTTCAAGCCAAATTGGAGCAACAAGGATTTTTGCTCGTCAACGCTAGCTTAGTGTTTCGGCCGCATGTGGCCCCCGTGAAAGAAGCGAAACCATGGCAAGTATTCTTTTTGCATGTGCTCGCTAGCATGCAGCAAGAAATGCGTGCGCAAGGTTTGGCGCTGCCAACGCTAGTGCTCTGGGGCAAAATCGCTGCGCAATTGCAGCAATTTGCGGTGCTAGAACAATTCCCGCAGATTTGTGCTGAGCATCCGTATAACTTGAGTTTTATTCACAATCAAGAAATGCAAGCGTTTTTTGCCCCGATGGATTTGTTGGGCCTAACCACGGCCTGAGGTGGGGAGGGCGGCGATAGCGCTGCTCTCAATTCTTGGCACGACGCAGGCTTTATTTTGCTGCGCGCCGAGCAAAGCGATTCTCCAGACGCGCTATATGCATGTTGCGCATCAACTTCTGCGCAACAATTCTTACCTAGCCTCAGAATTTTTCTGGTTTCAAGCGTGCTGCATGGCAAAATAGCCGCGATGTTTTCCCCACGTGGCGTGCTGCGCGCCCGTCTCCCTGTTATTCCTTCCATGAAAGTGCAAACGATGAAACTGGAAACTTTGGCCGTGCATGCTGGCTATTCGCCTGACCCTACCACCAAGGCTGCTGCTGTCCCCATTTATCAAACGGTCGCTTACGCATTTGACAATGCGCAACATGGCGCAGATTTGTTCGACTTGAAAGTGCCGGGAAACATTTACACTCGCATCATGAATCCGACCCAAGACGTGCTCGAAAAACGCGTCGCCGCGCTAGAAGGTGGGATCGCGGCCTTGGCCTTGGCCTCGGGTATGGCCGCAATCACCTATGCGATTCAGACGATTGCTGAAGCGGGTGATAACTTCATTTCCGCTAGCCAATTATATGGCGGCACTTATAACTTGTTTGCCCACACTTTGCCGCAAATGGGCATCACGGCCCGATTTGCCGATGCGCGCGATCCGGCGAGTTTTGCGGCGCTGATTGATGACAAAACCAAAGCAATTTTCTGCGAATCTATCGGTAATCCACTTGGCAATGTCACCGATTTCGCGGCCCTAGCCGACGTCGCACATGCACATGGCATTCCCTTGATTGTCGATAATACTGTCCCTAGCCCTTACCTTTGCCGCCCGATTGAGCACGGTGCCGATATCGTCGTCCATTCGCTGACTAAATACATGGGGGGACACGGCAATAGCGTTGCTGGTGCGATTGTGGATTCTGGCAAATTCCCATGGGCGGAGCACAAAGAACGTTTCAAACGCTTGAATGAGCCGGATGTGTCGTATCACGGTGTGGTTTACACTGAAGCGCTCGGCCCTGCCGCTTTCATTGGTCGTGCACGTGTGGTGCCCCTGCGCAATATGGGGGCCGCGATTGCACCGATGAATGCATTTTTGGTGCTGCAAGGAATAGAAACCCTCGCGCTACGGATGGATCGCATTTGCAGCAACACGCTAGCGATTGCGCAGCATCTAAAAAAACATCCGAAAGTGGCGTGGGTCAATTACGCTGGTTTGGAAGATCACCCAGAGCATGCCTTGGTCAAAAAATACATGGGTGGCCGCGCTTCAGGTATTTTGTCGTTTGGTTTGAAAAATGTCGATGCCACCGATCCGCGTGCGGCTGGTGCGCGCGTGCTCGATGCGCTGCAATTGTTCACGCGCTTGGTCAATATTGGCGACGCCAAATCGCTGGCAACCCATCCTGCCTCCACCACGCACCGACAACTCAATCCTGAATAATTGGCAAAAGCGGGTGTGTCGGAAGATATGTTGCGCTT
>JACPVY010000097.1 GCA_016197345.1 Burkholderiales bacterium | reverse complement strand
ATTGCCGCTACCGAGCAAAAACGTGCCAAAGGTTTCGGGAAAAACATCGTTCTTATGTACTGCATACCACGGTTCGGAAGACATCTCATCTTCTTCATTGCGCGCTGGTGGAATGATGCGGAAATTGCAATCGGTAATGTATTCGATTTCGTCATAATCGTAAAAAACCACGCGATTATGGCGCGTGACACCAAAGTTTTTGTACAGCATATCGCCGGGGAAGATATTCGCCGCTACCAGTTCCCGAATCGCATTGCCGTATTCGCGCACGCCATGTTCGACTTGTTCTTCATTGCCAGCATTAGCAGCGTCACCCAGCCAGATATTGAGCGGAATCATGCGCCGCTCGATATACAAATGGCGTATCACAATCGTGTCGTGTTCTTCTTCCACTAGCGACGGCGCGAATTGCTTCATTTCCGCCAGTAGACTTTCAGAAAAGCGCGCTCGCGGAAAGGCGACATCGGAATATTCCAGCGTATCGGCCATGCGGCCCACCCGATCATGGTTCTTCACCAGTTGATATTTTTCTTTGATTTGCTCGCGCGTGGTTTCTTTTGGCGGTGGAATGACGTCTTTGATGACTTTAAAGACATAGGGGAAGGAGGGCAGAGCAAACACCACCATCACTAACCCCTTGATACCGGGCGCGATTTCGAAATTATCGGAAGAGTGGCGCAAATGGTGCAGGTAATCGCGATAAAACAGCGTCTTGCCCTGCTTTTGCAAGCCGAGAATGGTGTAAATCTCGCTACGCGGTTTGTTGGGCATCAGGCTACGCAAGAATTGCACATAGGCCGATGGCACTTCCATCTCCACCATGAAATAAGCGCGGGTGAAGGAAAACAAGACGGTGATATGTTCGCGCTCAAACAGCACAGTATCGAGATACAGCTTGCCTTCTTTATTGTGCAAAATCGGCACCACGAATGGGTATTCGCTATTGCCATTGACACCCTTGCCAACGATGTAGGCGCCCTTGTTACGGTAAAACAGGCTGGTGAGGACTTGAATTTGGTTATTTGGCTCGACGCGGTTGCCGCCAAATAGCTCGACCATACGCGCAGCGACATAGCCGACATCGCGTTCTAAGTCTTCAAATTCACGATCAAGCTGGTAATTGGTGACGATGCGCTTGAGCGTCGCGCGTAAGCCATCTTTGCTGGGGTAATAGACGCGGAAAGTCGGCGTCGGGTCTTCGTTTTCGATGTATTCAGTCGAAATCGCTGGGCGGACGAAGATGAAATCGTTGTGGAAATAAGTGCGGTGTAGGATTTTGCAGCACACGGAATTGAAAAAGGTTTCCGCTAGCTCGGGTTGTTTGTGATCGGTCAGCATACCGATGTAGTGCAGTTTTAATTCTTTCCACACTTCATCGGTTAGCTCGGAAGAGTCGTATTCATCTTCTAGCACTTGTACGCATTCTTGTACGCGCTTAGCGTAAAAACCAATCCGCTCGCGCGCTGCCTTTTGCGCTTCTTGCCATCTGCCCGTCTCGAAATATTGCTTAGCGTCTTTGCTGGTTTGGCGAAATAAGCGGTAATGCTTATCAAAACCATCCAAAATCGTGCGCGCGATATCAAACGCAATTTGTGAGCGTAGCAGTTTGGGGAAGGCAACTTGGGTCATTATCTCTCCTGATCAAACAATGATTACCGCTCACGTTTTGATATTGCGACTGTCATGCACAGACTACCCGGCGATATGAGGCTTTCGCAAAACGTGTTTGGCGCAAAATCATGCGACAAGCGGCCAAACTCCTCTCGCCCCTCGTGGGAGAGAGGCAGGGAGAGAGGGGGCGGTTGAGCATAAACAGCACAATTCAGAGTTGAAAATGCAATTTAAAGAATTTATTATTGCTTTTAATGCCAAAAATATGCTGTGCGGTTGCAACCGCCCCCTCTCCCTAGCCCTCTCCCGCGAGGGGAGAGGGGACAAACCTAGCGGCCGTTTTACCATTTCGCGACAGCCTCATATGAACAATATCGCTATTTGCCCTTATTTCGTTTCATCAAACAATTCACGACCAATCAACATGCGGCGGATTTCGCTGGTGCCGGCGCCGATTTCATATAGCTTAGCGTCGCGCCACAGACGGCCTGCTGGGTATTCGTTGATGTAGCCGTTGCCGCCTAGGGTTTGTATCGTTTCGCCCGCCATCCAAGTCGCTTTTTCCGCTGCATATAATATGGCACTTGCCGCATCTTTGCGCAGTAGGCGTATCGCTTCTGGGGTTTTCGCGCGGTCGCAGGCTTGGCCTAACGCATAAACATAGGCTTTGCACGCCATCATGGTTGAATACATGTCAGCGATTTTGCCTTGCATTAATTGGAATTGGCCAATCGGCTGGCCGAATTGTTTGCGGTCGTGGATGTAGGGAATCACGGTATCCATGCAGGCTTGCATGATGCCTAGCGGGCCGCCGGAGAGCACGGCGCGTTCGAAATCGAGGCCAGACATCAAGACATTCACGCCTTTACCCAAGCCGCCGAGCACGTTTTCAGCGGGTACTTCGCAATCTTCAAATACCAGTTCACCGGTGTGCGAGCCGCGCATGCCGAGTTTGTCGAGTTTTTGCGCGACGCTAAAGCCCTTGTAGCCTTTTTCGATCAAGAATGCGGTCATGCCGCGTGGGCCAGCTTCCAAATCATTTTTGGCATAGACCACCATCACGTCGGCGTCAGGGCCGTTGGTGATCCACATTTTGCTGCCGTTTAAGACCCAGCGATCCCCTTTCCAGTCGGCGCGCAATTTCATGCTAACCACGTCGGAACCCGCATTGGGTTCCGACATCGCTAAGGCGCCGATGTATTCACCGGAAATGAGCTTAGGTAAGTATTTGAGTTTTTGTTCGTGCGTGCCATTGCGCTTGATTTGATTCACGCACAGATTGGAATGCGCGCCATAAGAGAGACCGACGGAAGCGGAAGCGCGCGAGATTTCTTCCATGGCGACGATGTGGGCCAAGTAGCCCATTTGCGCGCCGCCGTATTCTTCATCGACGGTGATACCGAGTACGCCTAAGTCACCAAATTTGCGCCACAAATCCATAGGGAATTGGTCAGTGCGGTCAATTTCCGCTGCGCGCGGCGCAATTTCTGCTTGGGCAAATTGCTGAACTGCTTCACGTAGCGCGGCGATATCTTCGCCATGATCAAAACTTAAACCTGGGAGATGCAACATATTTTCCTCGCAAAAATTGGGTGGCAATAAGGTGGCGACAGAGTGGCGTGGCAACCGACAAAATGCGTACGGCTTCATTCGTTTTGCGCATGATACAAGCAATTGACGTTAACGTAAACGTCAACTCCGTTGGGATGCGGCTATAGCGTCTGCTACTTCGTTGTCGTCGGCTTGGCCAGTGGCGCGGTTTCGGCTTCTGTTTCTATGCACCCTGCCAACATCCGGCGGCATTTTTCCTCGTGTACGGCAATTTCACGCAACGCCGTTTCAATATCGGCTTGTTGCTGCATCATTTTCTCACGATGGCGTACCAGCACCTCCAGAAAACTACGCATTTGCGCTTCGGTATCCTTCGGTGATTCATACATATCCACCAAACTTTTGATTTCGGCGAGAGTCAACCCCAAGCGTTTGCCGCGTAGCGTCAGCTTCAAGCGCGTGCGTTCGCGCGCGCTATACACCCGATTGCGCCCGCCACTGCCTTCACGGCTAGGGCTGATCAAGCCCTGATCTTCGTAAAAACGAATGGCTCTGGCGGTAATGTCAAATTCACGTGCAAGTTCGCTAATGGTGTAAGTTGGCATATGAATTGGCTGGTTGAAGATAATATCTGATAAGTGCAGTTAAGTTGCTGTTACGTTGCAGTTGGCTTGCAATTGAGCGTAAGCAGTAAATCGGGCGTATATTGACGTTTACGTCAACGTCAATCGCATTGTAGGCCGAGCGTGAGGAAATGGGAACTATGAATCTACAAGGTGAAGCACAATTACATTATCCGTTGGGCGAAACTTTGCCAGCGACAGGCGAGGTCTTCATGCTCAACGAGGCCGTCGCTTGGTTGCGCATGCCTTTACCATTTGCGCTCAATCACATCAATTTATGGCTATTGCGCGATGGCGATGCTTGGGTAGCGGTTGATTGCGGCATCGATCGTGACCTCACACGCCAAGCTTGGCAGCAATATGTTTGGCGCACTATCTGCGGTTTTGGACACTCGCCAGAACATGTCGCGCTATATTGTGAAGCTTTGAAAATGCTTATTTCAGGGGATATGGTATTACCCCGTATATCGACTAATATTTCGGTATTTGCGTTAGAGCCAGAAGCTAATCCATTACAGTTATATCTCGATTCGCTGCATTATTTTGACAATTTGCCCGAAGATACTTTGGTTTTACCGTCTCATGGCAAACCATTTATTGGCTTGCATGCGCGGATTGCGCAATTGCGTGAACATCATGCACAGCGTTTAGCAGAGGTGGAGCAGATGTGTGTCACGGGACAAACCGCTGCCGATGTTGTCCCTCAAATGTTTCGACGTGAATTAGATGTGCATCAATTCAATTTTGCCATTGGTGAGGCATTGGCACATTTGCATATGTTATGGAATCAGCAGAAGATTAGACGAGAAATGGGGACTGACCTTATAATAAGGTTTAGGACACAACAGAATTAGCAATAACTTTGTTTTTGTGGTGTCTTGACATCAGCTTCACACTTCATGGCAATTATCTTGGTTTTTCCGCAATTATTTTTTCGTTGTCGCGCTGCAACTTTGTTAAAATCGGGATTTTATAAATCTCGAGGCATAAAAATCAACCGGAACTAACTTCTCGTACTTGTATTCGTATACAGCGATGCTTTGCAGTTTAGGCATCTTCTCTGGGAAGGCGTAGATAGTCACTGAATGGACTGGAAACAACAGCGGCAAACGCTACGCCGGTAATATTTGCAAAAATGTGCTTGACCGAACGGGAAAGCTTCAGCGAGCGCTTGCAACAGGCCCTGAAGAACGCCCACTACTCTCCAGATAGCCCGACCAGATTGGCACGGGAATTTAATATCCGCTTTGAAGGCCGTCCAATTACCGTGCATGCAGCACGTAAATGGATCGTAGGCGAAGCGATTCCTACTCAGGAAAAACTGCGCACCTTGGCTAATTGGCTGGGTGTTCCTGCTGAATGGCTGCGTTTTGGTGGCAGCGAAATCGGCGCCGCAGGTAGTGAAGGTGGTCAAGCACCAGCAGCACGTTTTGAATCTGCTGACGTGAAATTGGTAGCTGACTTGCAACGTTTGGATGATCAACATCGTCAAATCGCGCGCGAATTCATTCGCATGTTGGTTCGTTTGAACCATCAACGCTAAGCCGCGATGTGCTCAGCACAGCAGAGGATGTCTCGCTAGCTATTTAATAGCGTGACCACGCCCTCGCCGCATTTGCCAAGTTTGCTTCGCTGATCGTAGTGAAGTGCACGCGCGGCCTCTGCACATTAGTAAAGTTTTTTTGCCCATTGCCAGCCTCGTGCTGGCTTTTGGCGTTGTGGCATAGCATGTTTGTATGCCTTTATTTGCATAGCTTTAATTTGCTTAGCGCTGAATCAAATTTAATCTGGGGTTGAGTTTGAATCATTTGCGCAAGGCGAAAAAGCTAGCGCTTCTCATGAGGTTTTGCAAAAAAGGTAGGGGACAAGTTGCCCACCATTGCTCAATGCGAAAAGCAACAACACCTTTCGGGGCAGTTTCTTAACGGGGGGATGATGCTGATGAAATTAATAGAACATCATTGGTGCGGCTGGCGGGGATCGAACCCACGACCCTTGGCTTCGGAGGCCAATACTCTATCCACTGAGCTACAGCCGCACTGAAATTCCCTGAAAATTGCCGGAAAAATCAAAGAAGCACGAAGGATACAAGGATTTCGGCGTCCCGTCCATGGAAAGTACAGAATTTTCGATTCCAAAGAGGGGGCTTTCCGTCTATAATCGCGGGTTTGGCGAAGGCATGCGCGAAAAATGAGGGTAGTAGCAGCGCTCGGCCAGCCCACCGGCTTCGAAACTGTACAGAGGAAACCATGAGCGACGCACACAACGAGCACGAAACAGCCATTAAAACGCCAAAACAACTCATCGTTGCGGTGATTGCTGCATTCGTAGTTCCCATCATCATTATCATATTGCTAGTGCAATATGTGACATCTGAAAAATTAGTTGGTGCAGGCACCGAGGTGGAAAAAGGCAATACCGCTGCCGAAGCCGCCGCCGTGAACGCGCTGACGGATCGTATCAAGCCTGTTGCTGATCAAGGTTTTACGTTTAAAGACGTGAATGGCCCGAAAGTTCTGCAATCTGGCGAAGCAGTTTATAAAGCAACTTGCCAAGCTTGCCATGCGACTGGCGCTGCTGGTTCGCCAAAAGTGGGTGATGCGGCTGCATGGTCGGCACGTATTGCACAAGGCTATGACACCGTGCTCAAGCATGCCATCGAAGGTTTGCGCGCCATGCCAGCAAAAGGTGGTAATGCTGATCTGGACGATGTTGAAGTAGCGCGTGCCGTGGTCTTCATGGCGAATCAATCTGGCGCGAAATTCAAAGAACCTGAAGTGAAAGCTGCGCCAGCCGCTGCTGCAGCAGCTTCCGCATCGGCAGAAGCCTCTGCCCCAGCCGCCGCTGCTAGTGCACCAGCCGCTAGCGCTCCTGCTGCTGCATCGGCTAGTGCCAGCGCCGCTGCTGAGCCAGCAAAAGCGGCTGCTGTAGATGGTAAGAAAATCTATGACGCAACCTGCCAAGCTTGCCACGCTGCAGGCGTCGCTGGTGCGCCAAAATTTGGCGACAAAGCAGCTTGGGCTGATCGCATCAAGGCTGGCAAACCAGCATTGTACGAACATGCTTTGAAAGGCTTCCAAGGCAAAGCTGGCATGATGCCTGCTAAAGGTGGTTCGACTGCATCTGACGACGAAGTCAAAGCAGCAGTTGATTACATGGCTGCCGCTGCCAAGTAATTCAGGCTAACCAAGAAAAACCCGGTTGTTATGCCGGGTTTTTTTTCGTCCAAACAATCTGCGCGTCACCTTAATTCAAGCAGAGGTGATGGAGCGAGCGCTCCGCGATATCGAAATCTAGCAGCCGGCCATTGCGATCAAAAACGAGTAGGCGGCCATCCTGCATGCGGGTTCGCGTGTATTCGGCGTCGGTAATCGATAAGCTGCAAATTTTCGACACACTCATATCGAATAATTGGCATCGATGAGATTCTTGCGTGCGGCTCACAACGCAGAGTGTCTGGTCGGTGAAGTGTATTGTCGGCGCGGCGATGATGGCGCCCAGTTCGATATCGATTTGATGGTAACGAATTCCCAGATCAATTTGCAGCGTCGTGTTGTCATCGGACTTACGTAGCATAAAATCGACAGGCTTGACACGATGCGCTGACATCTTGCGCAGCCAAACCTTCACGGTGGGTTCCGGCACTGCATCGCGATTGAGCAAGCGCCGCTCTGGTAATGTATAGCGCCAAAAGTGATGACTGATATCGTCGTCTAGCGTGAAGCTCAAATAGCTGCTGTCAGTGTTGAATTCGAGAATGCGACCGGGCAAATCCGCCACCTTCCACACCGTCGTCAATTGCGCTTCGTGGGTGTTGAGTGACAACAATTGATTATTCAGCACCACATCCCAAATCTGGCCATCGAAATCTTTTGCCCAAAATTGGCATGCTAGCGTTTGCCAGTCGCTCACCTTGCCACGCAACAGATCAATTTTGCCGACATGCACGCAGCTATCGCGTAAGGCAAGCCCTAGTGCGCTCATGCCATTGCGGGCGGGCACCAGTTCGTGCGCGGGCAAGGGGTAATGCGCTAGGCGCTTGCCATGACGGTTGACCTTGATCACCCCAGCTTCGCCTAGCGCTAATAAATATTCGTGATCTGGCAAACGGCAGGCATCATAAATGTGGAGCAAACCCATTTCTTCGCAGGTAAATGTAAATTCCGCGCTGCTCGCTTTTCGCTCGCTGTCAAGCTTGAACTTGGGCAAGTCTTCGCGCAGCACATGATTACCCGCAGCATGCAGTAATTGATCCAAATCTTTATTCGATAAGCTGTTATGCCCAGCAATGCGGTCGGCGATTAATGCCGGTAACAAGGCGGCAGTCCAATTTTTGGTGGCCGCATTGTGTTGGAAGAAGGGAAGCATTTCTTGCACGATGCGGGCGCGTTGTTGCTGCCCAATTTCATCTTGTCGCCACGCAATGCTTTGTAAGGCTGCTTCAGATTGCGCTAGGCTTTCTGGTTGCAATTGCAGCCTGCGCAGCAGCGCCAAAGCAGTCATCAAACCACCACTTTGCTCAGCGAGTAATAGCCATTGCAGCGCTTGCTCGCGCTCCGCTTCTAGCGGCCAGATGGCATTCACCGCCAACAGCAAATCGCCACTCGCGGCCAAATGTTGCGCCCATAAGCGACGTAAGTCTAAGGCTTGTGCATGGTTTTTGCGCTCCATCAATTCCACTGCTTCGGCAAACCGACCGTGTACTAAGGCGAGCAGTGCCGCGCGGGCAAAATCGCCATGCAAACACCATAAGCGAATCGCTAGCTCTGCCTTTAATTCCAACACCTCGGCCAATTCTGCCGCTTGCTGAAAACGTTGATGTTTTTCCAAAAGATCGACCGCTTCTTCGCCACAGCGCAGTAATTCGGCGAGGATGAATACGGCGCGGTCGAGATTACCCGCTTGCACCTCACGTTCATAGGCGTTGCGATAAATCTTACGCCAATACTCATTCACATCATGTCTGGTATAGATAGCCGATTTATGGCCAGCGCTACCGCCAGCACTAATCGTTAAATTGGCCCGCACACCCGGCAGACCAAAGCTTCGTGACGATACGGGTGAGTGACGCCCATCGCTGAGTGGGACTGCATGCAGCAAGGCTGATGCTATGTCCCCATTTTCAAACATCGCTTGAATTTTGCGCATATATTGCGCTTGCCGCTCTTCTAACAAAGACCCTAGCGGTGTTGCGCCAGTGGCTTTGTTCATCCACTGGCTGATTTTTTGCTGCCAACCAGAGTCTTGTGGCGCGGCATAGGAAATCTTATCTTTGGGAATCTGTGCCGTTTTCGATGACGCTTGCTTCTGGTTAAAATGATCTGTCCCTATTCCGGTGCTAGGTGGCGCTGTATCAGGGGCTTTCTTGCGCCCGATGCCAAAAAATCCCAAGGTTTTTTGCAATGCTTGGCGTAGCGATGGCTTTTCTTCTGCCTGAGATTGGCGCGCGCGCCCGCCACCTGCTCCGAACGAGCGGCTATCTTTTGCTTCGCTCATCCTCGCCGCGACATCCATGATGTCATAGCGCCCATTTGTCGCATTTTGCTTTGTTTTTGACGCTTGGCCATGCGAGATGGTCTGAACATTCGGCATCAGTGTGTCAGCCTGTCGTTTGTTCGCGGCGGCTTTGTCCGCATTTTTTGCTGCTTGCTCAGCTGAAATGAAGTCACCGACGCCAAAAATTTCGCGTACCGAACGCGCCGCTGGCACATCTTGCATGCGGGTTGGGGTGACAGGGAAGGGGACAGGCTCATGCAGCGATATTTGGCGTAGATCAAGCCAGATGCTAGGATCAATTTTTGCCACGAGCTGGTTGATGCACAGTTGCGCACCGAAAACGAGGCAAACGCTTCCTCGCGCGACCTCATGCAACTCCGCCGCATGCAAAGGCGCGCTACTCAACAGGGTTTTGCCTTCAACCTGAATTTCGCATAGGGCAAGGCCATCTAGCGTCGCACAATGTAGGTTGCGCGCGCTAGGCCATTGCAACAGATAACCGTCTAATACCTCATATAGCGAGGCACCTAGGCACCAATGTTGCAGCACACGCCGACGCGCTTCTTGCGCGCCAATCAGAGACGGATCAAACCATAGCGCACGGACTTGTTGTGTCCCCGTATAGAGTGGGCGGCGAATCTCATTGCTCATGTTCGCTTATCCCTAGCTTGAACACAGGCTTGTCCTTGTCGATTTTATACATTTCTAACGATTGATTGATTTCGCTATAGACGATCAGCCGTTGTTGGCCGCGATGATAGGCCACTTGATCTAGACCATACGGAAAATGCAAGATATCAATCAATGTAGCGTTGAGTTGAAATTGAATTTTGTGTTTCGCTTTATTCCACAGCAGTAAGCCGCACTGCACGGGTTTGCCATGCAATTCCGCAATCCCGGGATGAAAACTCTCGCTATTCGTCACCCCCAAGACGACGCATTGCTTCGCTACTTGCATACGCTGTAATTGGCGGCCATGGCCAACTACCCATTCATGCTGCGAAATTTGCGCCGCAAACATGGCCGGATGTGCCTTACTCAAGGGATGGGGCGGCATGCCAAATAAATACTGCATGCAAATAAGTTCACGTGTGTTTGTCAAGGTTTGATAGCGATTGCCATAATACGCAATGACACCTAGTGTGATGCCCTGCTTCGAATTTTTGACAGTGATCAAGTGCTGATCAAACATCATGGCGGCGATGATGTCAGTGTCAGCGACTTTGAATGAGAATTTGATTTCGGCATCTTCACCACGTTGGTCGGCTTCCCACATCAGCAATTGCTGGGAATGATCCAGTACAAACACGCGTTCAAGCGCGCTGTAGCCAGAGTAAGCTGTTTGCCAAAACAGGGGTAAAACGCGCGCATCTTTGTCGTCGGTTAAATGCGCCTCGGGCGGGATGGCGAGCGAGATTTTGTCGCGAAATAGCCGACCTGCAAAACCAGAAAATTCCAGCATGCCACTTTCAAATTTGATCTGCGCGATGTTGGTTTTTAGCGCCGCTAACGCTAATGCATGCGTTAAATTTTTATGTGGCGCGAATGCCAGTTTTTGTCTTCGATGTCGTTTTGCAATGCATAGGCGATGGTAGATGCCCTCAACATCGCGAATTGCAAAACTCTTGCCATCGCTAGAAAAGAGGATTTCTCTGCATGCTTTAATTTGTGGTGGCGAACTGGTGCTAGTTTGTGTCTTAGGTTTTGCTAATGGATTACGAACAGGATTGCAAAAAGGGTCACGAAAAACTCGCACACTTGTTTGTACGCTAGGTAAGGCAAGCTCCATTTCGCGCAACGCATGTTTTCTCTGGAAGCTCAGATGTAATTTATCTGCCGAGAGAGGCAGGCGTATCATGACGCGGCAATTCGCTTGTTTCACGCTTTCGCAACTGTCGGCAGCGCCACCGATTTGCCAGCAATCGCGCAGTTGTGTCCCAAATTCTTGTAATTTCTGTTCCCACGCCGCGATGTCGGTCGCTTCGCTATAGCGCAAGCTGCGGCCTTTGATCAAGGCTTGCAAGCCGTTTAGCGATGAATCCTCATGTAATTCACCCGCTTCATGCAGCATGCCCCACAGGAATTGGCTGCGGTTTTCTTGTGCGCGGCGAGTCAACAGAATAAATAAGGCTAGCTGCGCTAAGCGTGGTTCGCCTAATTGCCGCGGGCCGCAATCAAATAGCGCCACCGTCAAGCCCGCACCGGATGTTTTTTCTTTTTCGGGGCCAGAAAAGAGTAATTCTTGACTGGCGGCGCGACGTAGAAATTCGTCTGGCACGGCGTCGAGATAGGCCCATTCTGTCAGTAGCAGCCGCTCGTAGCGACCACGGCGCACAATATTGCCGACACCTTGCGGCTGGCTATCGCGTGCGAGGCTATTTTTCATAGGCCCGATTGCCGATTCGAGTTGCAATAGCATAGGGCCAATGCCAGCAACCACCTCGGGGTGGAATAAATCCAGCCAAGCGCGCCAAGGCTGGAGTGCGGGAGGGAGCGCGAGCTGCGCTTCTGTTGAACTCATGGCGCGAGTTGGCTGGCAAGCCACGGTAGCATCTCAGTGTGCAATTGGCGTGCGCTGCTGAGCGGTAGAATTTGCAGTGGATCGTGCCATAGCAAGAGCGGGCTGGTGCCCGCGCGGGCGAGTAGCGCAGTTTGTAGCAGATCGCCAGCCATATCTGGCACGAGATGGGTCGGTAGCCATAGCGCAGGCGCTTGCGGACAGGGCGCGCAATAGCGGGCGCCATCAAGCCACGGCAATTGATCTGCCGCCCCCAGTAAGAGCAACATGTCCCGCCATAACAAGACGCGAAATTGCGTCAGGCTATTGCCAGCGCTAGCGAGCTGCTGCAAGCGTGCCAATAAGGCGTGAGCCTTGGCCCCTTGCGCCAACATGCCGGCGGCGGTCAATGCCTCGTCGCGCGCTTGCCAACGCGGCGTCCAAGCGAAGCTGTGGCTGGCAGAGAGAGTCATCGTGCGCCTAACTCGCTTATGCCAAGCCAGCCGCTTGGATTAGCGCGCTACGTTGTTCGGCTAATTGCTCAGGCAAATCGCTGCTTTCAAAATTGGCGTCAATTTCGCGCAGCAGGCTTTCTATTTTGCTGCGTATGGTTTGTTGCTTATCGGCGCTAGTGTTTTCGACGGCGACTAGTTGCGTTAGCAGTTGTTGCGCCGTGCTATGCAAGCGTGCTACGCGCGCCAGTGGGTGTTGCGCCGCTTCTTCGACCACGCTATGCAATAGTGGATGACGCGCTTCCGCCAGCACATCTCTAAGCGTTTCGCGCGCACTTAGCTGCCCGTTCGCCGTTGGGATCACGTAGAGCAGTGGCCATAAATCGGCGCGCGTCGCCACGTTGCGCCCGGCTAACGCAGCCGCAGCGGCAACTAACTGCTGCGCCTTAACGATACGTCGATCCGATAGCTGGATATTTGCTTGGCGCAATTGCCGTATCGCTAGCGCTAATTCGGGACGCACCTCGGTCACGTCGATGGTGGGCAGCAAGCGGTTGATGGCGTCCAGCAAATTCAATTCCGCGCGTGGCGAGATTTTGTGTTGCCCGACTTGCCAGCCGCCCGCTAATAAGTCTTCCAACTTCGCATCTGGCACGGCATCAACAAAGACATGCAGCAAGAAACGATCGGCAAAGGCGGCGAGACCTTCATCCTCTGGCAAGCCATTGGCGGCGGCCACGCAGAGCCGTAGCGGGCATTGGATGTGGGTGTGTCCCCGTCGAAATTGCCGTTCATTCAGTAAGCCAAGCAGGGTATTGAGGATGGCGGTCGAACCGAGAAAGACTTCATCCAAAAAGGCGATATCGGCTTCCGGCAACATGCCAGCGGTATCGGTTTCCACTAAGCCTTCGCGTAATTTATTCAGATTGACGGCGCCAAAAATTTCGGCGGGTTCGGTAAAGCGACCAAGCAAGTATTCAAAATAATTGCCGCCTAAGCTTTGCGCCATGCGCCGCACCACCGCGCTTTTGCCCGTGCCGGGTGGGCCTATCACCAACACATGCTCGCGCGCAACGGTGGCCAGTAGCATTAATTCGGCGAGGTGATCGCGTTCGATCAAGCCTTCGGTGGCTTCACGCACCGCATCGCGCAAGCGATCGGTGGCATGAGGAGTGGCGGGGCTGGCTTGGCTCATAGCAAGAAAGACGGGCAGGTGGTGGAGTCCAGATTATAAATTCTTTTCTATGGGAAATATCAGGTAAATCTATTTGCCATTCGGGCCATAGCAGTTAGCACCCTTGCTCCTGTACCGAGCCTAGGCGTAGAAAGCGTTTTTTCTCGTCATCCCAGCTCCAAAAATATTTGAAGCCATTGTTGTAATGCGGCGAGGAGGTGATTTGAATCGCGGGTAAGCCATCATGTAGATCGACTTGCACATTAAACGGGCCACCATCCAAGGTGCCGATTTGTAGCAGAGCTTGGCTTTTGCCGCGGAAATGGGCTTTCACCACCACAGGGCCTTCCCACAGCGAATAGTGGGCGGAAGTTGCGACGTCTTTTTCTGGTTGCAGGCGCGGCAGGTATTCGATTGTGAAGCGGACTTTTTCTGTGGCTAGCATGAGATGACGGTCAAACATCACTTTCGGCAACTCGCTAGCAACAGCGAGTTCGAACGCTTGATTCCATTTTTCTTCACTGATACTGATTGCAGGAGTGAGGAAATTTCCCAGCTCAAAGGTCTTTTTTTGTGAAATGTGCTGAATCACGGTTTCTTC
>JACPVY010000096.1 GCA_016197345.1 Burkholderiales bacterium | reverse complement strand
CGGTGATCGTGCCATCGAGTTTAATACTCATGATCGCATCGTGAGAGCTGGCAACAATGTCGGCATACAGCGCTTGAATTTCTAGCGCAAGCTTGCGCTCAGTAATATCTTCAAAGGCAGCGACGCCAAATTCGACTTTGCCATCGGCGCTAAAGACGGGCTGTCCCCAGACCTTTAACTTGCGCCGCCCATTTTCTAGCGCAATTTCAATATCATCAATCATGCATACTTTGCCCGCTAAGGCTTGTACTACTGGCAATTCGTCAGTTGGATACAGCTCGTCTGTCCCCTCACGATAAACGCTATATAACTCTGCCAAATCTTCCGGCTCTGCATCGTGTTTGATGCCACGTCCCAAGAGACTCATTGCCCGGCGATTGGCGTAATGGGTTTTGCCATCTTGGTTCAAGACAAATAAACCAATCGGCAATTCCTCCACCCACTGCAACATTTGATATTGCAAATCGAAGAGCTGTTTTTTCGCTTGTTTACGTTCACTGATGTCACGCATGATTAAAGTCGCGCCTATCAGTTTGCCATCCGCATCATGTTGTAATGAGGGACTGACCGCGACATCGACCCAATGCCCATCCCGGTGCTGATAGCGGGTTTCAAAATGCTGGAAGAGATTGCCATCGGCCAGTTGCTGCAAGACGCCATACTCTTCTTGGTCTTGATCGTTATGCAGAAGCGCTTGTACTGGCAGGCGTAGCGCGGCCGCTTCGTCATAGCCAAAAATTTTGGTGGCGGCGGGGTTCCAGCTCGTCACTTGGCCATTTGGTGTCATGCTGACGATGGCTTCGCTACTAGATGAAATGATGCGGCCAAAGTGGGATTCTTTATCGAATAAATCACGCGTCATTTCTTCCGCCAGCCAACGCGCGCGCCGCTCGCGTGAAGAGAGTGAGGTCAAGGTCGCAAATAATGCAATATTGAGCAAAATGCCTGCGGCAAGAATCACCGTACTTTGGAGTGAACTGACCGAGGCAAGAAAATGCTGATTGCCACGGATACGGAGTAGCCATTTGTGACCGCTGAGTTCAACTAACTCGGTGCGTACAAAAGCGGAGGCGGGGGCTTCGCTTTGTTTGAAACTGGCATATAAACGGTTTTCTGGCTTGAGAATGCCATCGTCAAAAATTTCTAGTTCGAAATCTTCGGCATTGCTGGCAAAAATACTTCGCATCAAATCATTGGCACGAAACGCTCCCACCACAATTGCACGTATCGCTGCGCGCCGTTCGCTCGCATTGCGCTGGGGCATGCCTTGATGAAAGATGGGGAAATACATCACGAACCCATATTGCGCATCATTTTCGGTTTCTTGCGCCAATTTCACCATGCCTGACATCGAGGGCGTGCCTTGCTCAATGGCGCGATCAAGCGCGGCGCGGCGTTGCGGGTTGGTATACATATCAAAACCGACCGCCCGTAAATTGCGCCCACTAAATGGCTCGACATAAGCCAAATTCACGTAAAAAGGTCGTTCAGGTTGGGCGGGGTAAATGCTGTAATTAGGAATGCCTTCAGCACGGATTTTCGCCACATGCGCATCTTTTTCTTCGGCCCGTACCGGGAAGGCGATGCCCATATTTTGAATGCCGGGATAATTGAAACCCAAATGGGCATTGTCAACATAAGCATGCCATTGCTGGCGGCTGACTTCAGGCGTGCTTAGCCAGAGCCCGACACCGCCACGCAATACTTGCTCGTAATCATGCATGTGTTCGGTGACGGCTTCCACTATTTGCTCGCAGCGAAAGGCGAAGCGTTCATTGGCGCGTTCGGCCAGATAGATATTCGAATATTGCCAAACAATAATGGTGACTATCATCGACACGAGCAAGACCAACCAAGGCGTACGCGTTGCCAGTGGCTGATTGACAGGTGGGGTGTGAGCCTGCTTATCTACTTTACCTTGCATGACGATATCTGCCTCGCTAGGGATGGACAGTCAAGCGGGGGGCGAATCCGCTCACATCAGGGATATCACATCAGAGAAGTTCGAACAACAATTGTGTGGGGGCTAGTGTAATGTTGATTACTAAGAAATAACCTACCCAGATAAAATCACATGAAATAAGGTATCACGAAACCTTCAGCCTAACGGTGTCCCGGCATAAAATTCATCCGGTTTCAAGCCCGCAGGACGGCCCTAAGTGACAGTAGAGTTTGCGGTAGAATCCATGCCGGGTTAGTTTTTTCCTCCCATTACGCTACAGCGTGACCTTTATTGATTGAATCTACCTGATGACGACACCATCCGCTTACCAAGACGACGCGCCGCCAGTCGCAAATAAAAAGGGCAATTTGAACTTTATCCTCGTCTCGGTATTTATCGATATGTTGGGTGTCGGTTTGATCATTCCTGTTTTGCCATTATTAGTCAAAGCCTATGTCAGCAACAATGAGATGCATGCGTATTGGTACGGTGTGTTGGCTTCGGTATTTGGCTTGATGCAATTCATTTTTATGCCAGTGCTCGGGGCGGTGAGTGACAGAATAGGGCGCAAACCTGTCTTGCTTTATTCAATGGCAGGGATGTGTTGCAATTTCCTGACAACCGCATGGGCAACTAGCCTTGCCACCTTGTTTATTGGACGCGTGATTGGTGGCATGTCATCGGCCAGTATGTCAGTCGCCTCAGCCTATGCATCAGATATTTCAACGCCCGATGAGCGCGCGAAAAGTTTTGGCAAGATCGGTGCGGCCTTTGGCATGGGGTTTATTTGTGGCCCGATGCTGGGCGGCTTACTTGGGGATTTCAATCTCCATTTACCGTTTTACGTTGCAGCCGCGCTTTCTGCCGCCAATTTCTTGTATGGCTGGCTGATGGTGCCAGAATCGCTGCCAAAAGAGAGGCGTGCCAAGTTTTCATGGGCAAAGCTCAATCCCTTCAACACGTTATGGGGATTTTTGCAAAAGAAAGAGTTGCGCGGTTTGCTCTTGGTATTCACGCTAGTAGCGTTTGCGCAAACCATGTTGCAAACAACGTGGGTGCTATACACCCATTTCCGCTTTCATTGGACTAGCTTGGAAAATGGTATCGCCTTGTTTTTTGTTGGTGTCGGCGCCGCCGTGGTACAAGCGGCATTGTTAGGGTGGCTCATTCGCAAGATGGG
>JACPVY010000600.1 GCA_016197345.1 Burkholderiales bacterium | reverse complement strand
CATTTACGTGCCGGGTGGTAAGGCGGCTTATCCGTCTTCAGTCTTGATGAATGCCGTGCCCGCTAAAGTGGCCGGCGTGGCGGAAAACATCATGGTGGTGCCAACCCCGGGTGGCGTGAAAAATCAATTAGTGCTCGCTGCCGCTGCCTTAGCGGGGGTGGATCGCGTGTTTGCGATAGGCGGCGCGCAAGCGGTCGCGGCCTTAGCGTTTGGCACGCAAACCGTGCCGCAAGTCGATAAAATCGTCGGCCCCGGCAACGCCTATGTTGCCTCCGCTAAGCGCCGCGTTTTTGGTACGGTGGGGATAGATATGATCGCCGGCCCCTCGGAAATTTTAATCATTTGCGATGGCAAAACACCGGCTGATTGGATTGCGATGGATCTCTTTTCGCAAGCAGAGCATGATGAAATGGCACAGTCGATTTTGCTCTGTCCCGATGCCGCATATATCACCGAAGTTGAACACGCTATCGCGCGTCTTTTGCCAGACATGCCGCGTGCTGATGTGATTCGCACTTCACTGTGTGAGCGTGGCGCGTTGATCCACGTCGCAAGTTTGCAGCAAGCGTGTGAAATTGCGAATGACATCGCCGCCGAACACTTAGAAATTTCCTGCGAAAACGCGGTCGAATTAGCGCAGCAGATCCGCCACGCTGGCGCGATTTTCCTCGGTCGTTTTTCTTCCGAAGCGCTAGGCGATTATTGCGCTGGGCCGAATCACGTACTACCCACTTCGCGCACCGCACGCTTTTCCTCGCCGCTAGGGGTGTATGACTTCCAAAAACGCTCTAGCATGATCCAAGTCTCGCAAGCAGGCGCGCAAACTCTCGGGCAGGTGGCGAGCGTGCTAGCGCATGGCGAGGGCTTGCAGGCTCACGCTAGGAGCGCCGAGCTTCGTTTAGACCCAAGCAGTTGAGGTGCCCGTGTCCAGCTATTTAAATCAGGTTTTTTGCGAAGATGCGCTACAAGGCTTAGCGCGCATTCCCGATGCATCGGTCGATTTGATTTTGACTGATCCACCCTACAATCTTGGCAAAGACTATGGCAATGCTTCCGATAAACAAAGCGTTGCCGAATACCTAGCGTGGACAGAGCAATGGATAGATGCCGCGCTGCCGAAGTTGAAAGATAGCGGTAGCCTGTATATTTTCTTGACGTGGCGTTTCGCGCCCGAGATTTTTGTCATGCTAAAGCAGCGCATGACCATGATTAACGAAATTATTTGGGACAGACGTGTGCCGTCGATGGGCGGTAGCGTGCGTAACTTTACCTCGGTACACGACACCATCGGGCTGTTCGTCAAACAAAAAAACTATTATTTTGATCTCGATGCGGTGCGCATTCCCTATGATGCGGAAACCAAAAAACTGCGCTCGCGTTCGATTTTTGTCGGCGCTAAGTGGTTGGAAATTGGCTACAACCCGAAAGATTTATGGAGTGTGTCCCGCTTGCATCGCGAGCACCCAGAGCGGGCCGATCATCCCACGCAAAAGCCGCTAGAGATTATCGAACGCATGCTGAAAGCCTCTTGCCCGCCCGGCGGCGTGGTGTTGGATTTATTCATGGGCAGCGGCACCACGGCGGTCGCAGCGCAGCGTTGCGGGCGGCAATTTGTGGGGTTTGAACTCAATCCAGATTATTGCGCGGTCATAGCGCAACGTTTGGCTAAAGCGGCTGAAAGTGCGGCCGAAAGTGTGGCTGAAGAAACGAAAGCCGCTGCTAGTGCCGTCAGCGCGGCGACCAAAGCACCGCGCAAAAAACGCAAGAAAAAAGAAGAAACGACAGTTTCAGGCGAACTCTTTTAATTTTTCATTGGAACTAGACTGCCATGACGACGATAGACGCATTGCTGCAAAACGTAATCCGCCCTGATGTATTGGCTTTGTCGGCTTACCATGTGCCAGACGCAAGCGGCATGTTGAAGCTCGATGCGATGGAAAATCCTTATCATTTACCGCCACCGCTGAAGCAACAATTAGCGGCGCGCTTGGCCGAGGTAGCGTTAAATCGCTATCCTGTCCCTACTTATAGCGTGCTGAAAGAAAAAATCTGCCAGCGCTTAGGCGTACCGGATGGCTATCAGGTGGTGCTAGGCAATGGTTCGGACGAATTAATCGGCATGCTGGCGATTGCCTGCGCGAAGCAAGAGCGGCGGGCGAGCGTATTAGCACCGACCCCCGGCTTTGTGATGTATGCGATGTCTAGCCAACTTGCGGGTTTAGATTTTATCGGCGTGCCATTGAAAGAAGATTTCACGCTCGATTTGCCCGCCATGCTAGCAGCGATTGAACAGCATCAACCAGCAATTACCTATCTCGCCTATCCAAATAATCCGACGGGTAATTTATTCGATAGCAATGCAGTCGAAGCGATTGTGCGTGCGAGCCACGGCGTGGTTGTGGTGGATGAAGCCTATCAACCGTTTGCCGATGCATCTTTCATGCCGCGTTTGCCGGAATTTGAGAATTTAATTGTGATGCGCACCGTCTCTAAGCTCGGTTTAGCGGGAATACGCTTGGGCTATATGAGCGGCCATCCGAAGTTGTTAGCTGAACTAGAAAAAGTACGGCCACCGTATAACGTCAATGTTTTGACTGAAGCGGCGGCTGAATTTGCGCTGGATCATTTGACGGTGTTTGATGCGCAAGCGATGGCGGTGCGCACCGAACGTGAAATGCTGGCGGCACGTTTAGCAAGCCTGCCGAATGTCGAAGTGTTTCCCTCTAGCGCCAATTTTTTACTGGTACGGCTG
>JACPVY010000599.1 GCA_016197345.1 Burkholderiales bacterium | reverse complement strand
CATTACCAAGATGGTACAGGTGGTGCCCAATGGCTAAGTATAAAACTACGTATCACAATCAAACCGGCTTTACCTTGATCGAATTATTGGTCGCTGTCAGCATTTTGGCGATTGTCGCTGTACTCGGCTCGCATGGGCTAGATAGCATCGTGCGTGCGCGTGCCACGCTGAATCGCGATTTAGAACAAACCCGTGGCATGCAACTTAGTTTTGCGCAATTACAAAGCGATTGCGAACATGCCGCTGTCAATACCGATTTGAATGGCCGCGCCGTGCTCGCGATTGAGCCAACGCGCCTAACCATTGTTCGTTCAGTCATGGCCGACAACCAACCGACTGGCCTGCAAGTGATTTCGTATCGCATCAATAACGGCGTCTTGCAGCGTAGCGAATCGCCCGCCACCCGCGATTTACGCCAACTCGACAAGTATTACCGCACCATTTTGGGCGACACCGATAAAACCATCCAAGCCGTCAATCTGCAAACGGGCATCACAGGCATGGCGATTCAAACATGGTTTAGCGATGGTCAGCAACGCGTCATCAATGGTGAAATTTCGATTAGTCCCACCGCCCAGCCCGGTGCCGCACCTGGCCCACCACAAAGCGTCCCCACGGGTTTGCAAGTCGCGCTACAAATTCAAGGGCGTGAGGGCAGTATGGTGAAAAACTTTTTGCTGGGGGCAATATGAGCCGCTTGAAGGATAAGCTGCTTCAGTTGCGCCACAGCAAACGCCAGCGTGGCGTGGCGATTGTCACCGCGCTATTGTTGACGACACTCGCGATCACGATTGTTTCCAGCCTGTTTTTTCAGCAAGACATCCAAATCCGCACGATTGAAAATCAACGTCTGCAACTGCAAACCAAGTGGATTTTGCGCGGCGCGCTCGATTGGGCGCAGTTGATTTTGCGTGAAGATATGAAGAATCCGCCGAACGTCGATCATTTGGGTGAACCATGGGCGGTTGGCTTAGCGGAAACCCGACTCGACGATTACGTCGAAAAAGATAAAAATACCCCGCGCGAAGATAGCACCGATGCCTCGCTCTCGGGCAGCATTGTCGATGCCCAAGGCCGCTACAACCTCGCCAATTTAGCAACGAATGGCGAAATCGTGCCGGAAGAGCTGGCCGTCTATAACAAATTGCTCGAGTTGCTGAAAATCGACACCAAAATGGCGAAGATCACAGCGCAGGCGATTGCGGATACGCAACAAAAAGTGCAAGCGGTCGATCCGGCCAATCCCGGCGGTGCCAACCCTAGCGCGCCTAACCCAAGTGCCCTCTCTAGCACAGGGAAAGGCAAGGCCGCCGATGCCAGTTTTCAAGCGGCGAAAGAGATTGCTGGCTTTACCTATCTGGAAGATTTGTTGGTCATTCCGGGCTATACACCGGAAATTTTGCAGAAATTGCGAAATCATGTGATATTTTTACCTCGGCCGAACAATGTCATCACCCCAGTCAATGTCAATACGGCGTCAAGCGAAGTCTTGCTAGCACGCATTCCCGGCCTCACACAAGGCGTAGCAACAACCTTGGTCGGTAAAGCGAAGCGTGGCGAATATTTCAAAGACCCGCAATATTTTCAGGCGGATGTTAAGCAATTGATGGGCGATAGCGGGCAATCTGGCCCCCACAATTGCCAGCGCGAATCGCGTGGTCTTGGTGTTAGCGGCGTCTGATGTTTGCCTGTGGCGCGTCAAATTGCCAGCGTTGCCAGCGTCCAAACTCAAATTAGCCTTACCGAATTTGGTTGAAGAGCAATTACTGTCTAACCCAGCTGAATGCATCGTGCTCGCCAATCCCGGCCCAGCCGATGCCGAAGGCTTGCATAGCGTCGCGATTGTGCAACGCAGTTGGTTAGAGCAAATCCAGCAGCAATTGCGCACGCTAGGGGCGCGCAAGATTTCCGCCTATCCAGCCCAGCTTTGCCTCGAAGTCGGTGAAAAAACACTCGCGGTGCTGCAACACGACGACAATAATCCCGCCAATATCGAACTCACGCTATGCCGCCCGCATGCAGATCGCCTCGGTTTGCCGCTCTGGGCCAGCCAATCGGCTGTGCAAGAAGCGCTAGCGACGCTGCGTAGCCTAGTGCCAGAGCAACCGCTGCAATTGATGGTCGCGGCGAATCACGTTGCCGCGTATCAAGCAGCGGTCGATAGCGGCATCGAAGTGCAAGCCGATTCTTGGCCACGCTGGGTCGCCGGCGCTAAGCATTGCAAGCTTGATTTGATGGCGGCGATTGCAGGCGGCAGCGAAGGAGCGATGGATTGGGGCCGCTGGCGCTGGCCATTAGTCTTGCTGGCGCTGATTGCGATGATCCACATCGTCAGTCTGAATGTCGAATATCTGGTGTATCCAAAAGAAATCGAATCCGATGCGCTGCTGCAAATGACGCGCAATATCAACGCCGCCAAACTCGCTTCAGGCCAAGGCGCGCCCGATGATTTCACGACCATGATGGCGGTGTTTGGCGATACCTGGCAAAAAATCAGCACGAATCGCAAAGTCGCTAGCATCGCCAATATCGAATACAAAGAACGCACACTCACCATTAAGTGGAAAGACGATAGCGAGTTGCCAACGGCTGAAGCCAAGGTGCTATTCGCCAACCGCCACTTGCTGCTGAACGAAAGCGCGGCCAAAGTGTGGCAAATCAAGCTGGGGAAATAGATTCATGGATAAGTTGAAAGCAAGCTGGGAAAATTTTTGGCAAGCACGCACGGCGCAAGAGCAAAAAGTGTTGACGATAGGCGGCATCTTCGTCGCTATCGCCTTGATTTATAGCGTGCTACTAGGGCCAGCACTAGAAGGCCGGGTGCGGGTCGAAAAGCAAATGAAAGTGCTGACACAGCAAGTGGCGCAATTGCGTGAACTAGCGAAAGAAGCACAAGCCTTAGCGGGCCGGAATGGGCCGCCGCCAGCACCGATGAATCAAGAAATGATCAATACCGCTTTGAGCCAGCGCGGCATGAAGGCCGATAGCGTGACCGTGGTCGGCGATCAAGTGAAATTACAACTGAGCAATGTGCAGTTTTCTGGGGTGTTGGGGATGTTAGACGATATGCAGAAAAATGCCCGCGTCACGGTATTTGATGCCAATATCACCAGCTTGCCAGAAGCCGGCAAAATCAACGCGGCCTTGACGCTACGCCAGCAAAAATCGGAATGAAGCATGCGTAAATTTTTGCTGTGGGGCTTGGCGGCGGCATTCACCATGCTCTTAACCTTAGCGGTGTTTTTTCCTGCCAGTTGGATGGGACAGATGTTAGAAACGCAAACCGCAGGCCGCATTAGCCTCGGTGATGCGCAAGGTAGCGTGTGGTCAGGCAGCGCTTTTATCGGTGCTGCGGCCAGTAGCAAAGACCCGGTCGCGGCCTTGTTGCCGGGCCGCTTTAGCTGGCGTTTATCGCCGATGATTTTGCTCGGTTCGCTGGATTTGCAGTTGGAAAACCCGGAAGTACTCGCCCAGCCAATCACGGTGACAGGTTCATGGTCACAGTGGCAAATTGGACCGGGGACACTCCGCTTACCGGCAGATGGCCTAGCAGGACTCGGCGCCCCGCTGAATACGATAGGCTTTTCGGGACAGATGCAATTGGTGTGGAGTCAGTTGTTAGTGCAAATGGACGGCAAACAAGTCGCGATGCAGGGACAGATGCAGTTGCAGATGAACGAAATGGCATCGCGCCTGTCCTTCATCAAGCCGTTAGGAGCGTACCAATTGCAAATGGATTGGCACGGGCAACTCGCAGATGTGAATTTAAAGACGGTGAAAGGGCCGTTGTTGTTAAGTGGTAGTGGGCGTCTGGATCACGGTCGTTTGCAGTTTTCAGGCAAGGCCGACGCCGAAAAGGGACAAGAAGAGAAACTGGCAAATTTGTTGAGTTTGCTGGGCCAACGCCGTAACGAAGGCGGAAAAAATATTATCGCATTAGAGTTTACACAATGAAAAATCCTATCGCATCCATCCGCCAGACCGTACTGGCAGCCACCTTGGCCCCAACCTTACTCGCTCACGCTACACGCCTCGCCACGCTGAACTGGCGTGGTGCTGCCGCTACCACGGGCTTAGCGCTAGCGCTTAGCGTGGCACATGCGCCAGTGAGCGCGGCCGAAGTGGCCGACATCAATCTGAATTTGGTTGGTGCGGAAGTTGAAACCGTCATCAAAACCATTGGTTCGCAAAATTTAAAATATTAGTTATAACTTTATTTGG
>JACPVY010000029.1 GCA_016197345.1 Burkholderiales bacterium | reverse complement strand
GGGGAGCTGGGGGCGTGTGCTACACGTCAACCCGCAAATCATGGAAATCGAGAGTTTGCGGGTTGAGGTGAGAGTGAAGTGGAGGGTGGCGATGCGCGGCTTAGCGCATCGATTGCGCTGCGTCGCTGATTAATTGGTCGAGCCGATCACGCAAGGCGAGTGCCATGTCTTGGCCCTTGGCTTTGACGACGGCATCAAAATACGGTTGGCGTAAATTTTGAAAGTCTTCTAGCGTGACCGCACGTTCTGCTTTTAATTGCAGTGTAAAACCGCGAAAACCGAGTGTGCTTTTAATCGTCGTATTAAAAAACGTTTGCAGTGCCAAAATTTGCGTGGCGCCGATCAAGCCATTGCCGCTATTGCTGGCATTCGCTGTATTGCTGCTGGCGCTAGCGCTGCTCGGTGGGGTGTTGCTGGTGCTATCACTGCTTGCATTGGCTGCCGCTTCATCCGGTGTTTGCGGCGCTTGGGTTTGCATCGGCTTTGCCATAGGCAAAGGGGTTGAGCTCGGTTCGATGAACTGCTCTTCGTATAATTGATCGAGGCTGTTTTTATCGAGACCTAATCCAGCCACTTGTTGCAACAATTCACCAGCGGTTTTTTTGCCGTCAATCAATACCAATAGGCTGCGCAAACGAGGTGCGAGCCGATATTTGCGCGTGATAATTTCTTCACGGCCTTTGTCGCTCTTATCAAAAATAGCGTTGTTATCCATATCCACAAATGATGAGTGTAAGAAAACCTCGTAATGATCTCGTAATCAATCAAAAATCCATTACGAATTTAATACGAATAAATACAATTGCCCAACTACACAATTGCACGGGTCGTGCACGGTGTCAACTAGCGTCTCAATGTTGAATGAAACGCCGTATTTGTTGACGAAGGTATGGTCGAGATTGCGCAAAAAATGAATCGCGGTGCTAGATGGCGCGCTTGCTGAAAAAACAGGGCCAGATAGGTTACACTAGCGCAGCTGTAAGATTGCTTGCTATACGGCATGCTTGCTGCATGAGCAGACAATCGGCTTTTTGCTATGCTGGGCCGCCATTGTAGCCTGACTTTACACAATCGTAGCGAATTATCAGCATTTTAGGTAAGTCGGACTAAAAAAGAATATCGCAATGACTGGCTTGTTAGCCGTTTTTGCTCAAGCTAGCGCTTCATTTTGAGGCCAAGTTAAACGGTTTAATTGCGCTTTCAATTGAATTAACCAGCGAATTAAGCACTGAATTCACAAACGAATCAACAAACTGCATTCATTTCCTATGACGAACCAGGCAATCAAAACAATCGAATATGAACGGGCGCAGATGGAGAGCGGCGCAAGCTGCAGCGCCCTCGCGTGGGCCAGAGTTGCCCCCACTCCCAGTCCCGCCGAAGTCGTCGAACTGAAAGCGCGCATCAAACAATTACTGCAAGAAAAGCAGGCCGTATTGGTCGCGCATTATTATGTCGATCCTCATTTGCAAGATCTTGCGGAAGAAACCGGCGGGTGCGTTTCGGATTCGCTAGAAATGGCCCGTTTTGGCCGCGATCACCCCGCCAAAACCCTGATTGTCGCTGGCGTGCGCTTCATGGGGGAAACGGCGAAAATCTTAAGCCCAGAAAAAACAGTCTTGATGCCCGATCTGGATGCGACTTGCTCGCTCGATTTAGGTTGCCCTGCCGATGAATTTGCCGCCTTTTGTGATGCCCACCCAGATCGCACCGTAGTGGTGTATGCCAATACTAGCGCCGCAGTGAAAGCGCGTGCGGATTGGATGGTCACTTCGTCTATCGGTTTGCAAATCGTCGCCCACTTGCATGCGCAAGGCAAAAAGATTTTATGGGCGCCGGACAAACACCTCGGTTCTTACATCCAACAGCAAACCGGTGCCGATATGCTGTTGTGGCAAGGCTCTTGCCTTGTGCATGATGAATTCAAAGCGATTGAATTGGATTTGCTCAAAGCCGAACATCCACAGGCCAAAATCTTAGTGCATCCCGAGTCGCCCGCCGCAGTGGTGGCGCAAGCCGATGTGGTGGGTTCAACCTCGCAAATGATCCATGCTGCGCAAACGATGGATGCGCAAGAATTCATCGTCGCTACCGACAACGGCATTTTGCACAAAATGCGCCTAGCAGCCCCAGGCAAAACCTTCATCGAAGCGCCCACCGCTGGCAATAGCGCGACCTGTAAGAGCTGCGCGCATTGCCCATGGATGGCGATGAATGGCTTGGTCAATTTGCTGGCTGTCTTGGAAAACCTCGACGCTGGCACGAATGAAATCACGGTGGACCCAACGGTAGCGCAAAAAGCAGTGGTGTGTATCAACCGCATGCTTGATTTTGCCGCTGCGCACAAAGCGAAAGTGCGTCCTAGCAAAGATTTGGCACAAGAGTCAGCTTTATTTCAAGGAGTAGGCCCGGCATGAGTACATTGAAAAATCCCTTTGCGCCGTTTGATGCGGCATTGGCAGCGGCATTTGAAGGTAATTTGCGCGCTGCGTTGCAGGAAGATGTCGGCAGTGGCGACATTACTGGCATGTTGGTGCCTGAAGGCAAGGTCGTGCAAGCGCGCGTGATCGTGCGTGAAGAAGCGGTGCTGTGCGGCGCACCTTGGTTTGAAGGCATCTTCAAATCGCTAGGGGCGCGCTGTGATGTGCATTGGAATTTCGCAGAAGGCGATCTGATGCAGGCCGATAGCGTGGTGTGTACCATTACTGGCCCTGCGCGTAGCTTGTTGACGGCAGAGCGTAGCGCATTGAATTTCCTGCAATTGCTATCGGGTGTGGCGACTGCGACGAAGCGCTTGCGGCGCTGATGGCGGCGCAAAACCTCAATTCTGGCGTGTCGGTGCAAATTGAGGTGGAAGATTTAGCGCAATTGCAAGAGGCGCTAGAAGCTGGCGCTGGTTCGATTTTGCTCGATAACTTTGATTTAGAGACAATGCGGGCGGCAGTGAAATTGAACGACGGGCGAGCCTTGCTAGAGGCTTCCGGCGGTGTCAATTTGGCCAGTGTGCGCGCCATTGCCGAAACTGGGGTGGATCGCATTTCAATTGGTAGCCTGACGAAAGACGTGCATGCAGCCGATTATTCGATGCGCATTGTTGAATAGTTAAATAGGTGAAATAGGGACGCGTTTGCCTGCTAAGCATCACCTAGTGCTTAGCAGGCTGGTTAGTTTTCGTGTAGCGCTAAGGGTGCTGCCCGCCAAGTATTGCGACCGCTGCGTTTGGCGGAATACAGCATCATATCGGCTTGGTTCATCAAGGCTTCGGCGCTCGCATCCCCTCCTGCAAAATAAGCGAGGCCTATACTGGCCGAGACATGCAATTCCAATTCCTCTAGCACAAAACTTTGCTGCATCACTTGCACCACTTTGTCCGCAATCGCATGGGCATCTTCGGTGCGCGCTAGATTGTGCATGATGACGGTAAATTCATCGCCACCTAAGCGCGCCACACTATCGGCGGTGCGCAGGCTATGGCAGAGGCGTTGTGCAAAAGCGCTCAATAATAGATCACCAACATGGTGGCCGTGGGTATCGTTGACGGCTTTGAAAAAGTCGATATCCATATACATCAAGCCAATCAGCCCGCCATGTTGGCGGCAGTGCGTCATTGCATCGCGCAGCTTTTGCATAAAGCCCGCACGGTTGGATAAGCCTGTCAACACATCCAGTTGTGCCAATTGCAGCAAGCGCTGCTCTTCCAGTTTTTGCGCGGTGATATCTTGCCGCATCACATGAAAACCGATGACGGTGGTGCCATCTTCGGCATATTGCGGAATGTAATTGGCTAGTAGTACGCGAAATACGCCATCGCGACTAACATCATCTTCATATTCGACCACTTCGCCCGCTAGTACCCGGCGGATATAGGGCGAGATTACTTTATAGCGCTCTGGCCCCACCACCTCCAACACGGTTTTACCATCGGCGCGCGCCATATTGATGCCGATTTCTTTTTCATAGGCTCTATTATAAAAACGGTAATGTTCTTGCGCATCGAGATAAGCCACCATCGCTGGCATCGTGTTGGTGATGGTGCGTAAGCGCGATTCGCTCTCGCGCAATGCTGATTCCGCATCGCGGCGGCGCGTTACGTCTTCGGCGATGCACAAGATGTAGTCGAGTTGCCCGGCCTCGTTGCGTAGCGGCACCGCGACCGTATGTAAATAGCAAATACTGCCATCTTGGCGCGTCACGATTTCATCACTGCGGTATTCGCCGCTTGGGCCGCTCAGTAAGGCGCGCTCGCGTTGCAACATGGTGTCGGCCATGGCGGCAGGGAAGGCTTCTTGTGGTGTTTTACCGAGCACATCGGCAGCGCTAAAACCGCTCAAGCTTTGCGCCGCCTGATTC
>JACPVY010000028.1 GCA_016197345.1 Burkholderiales bacterium | reverse complement strand
GGCTTCTAGCAATGAATTTGATGTCACCGTGCGCGGCAAAGGTTCACACGCTGCGCAGCCGCAAAAAAGTATCGATCCCGTGATGGCCGCAGTCGCGATTGCGCAAGGCTGGCAAACCATCATCAGCCGCAATAAAAATCCGCTAGATGCCGCTGTGCTATCGCTGACACAAATCAATGCCGGTAGCGCTACCAACGTGATTCCTGATGATGCTCGGATGCAAGGCACTGTGCGCACATTTTCTACCGAAGTGCTGGATTTGATCGAAAACCGCATGCGCGAAATGGCCGAAAACATCGCCAGCGCCTATGATGCCGAAGCCGATTTTCATTTCCGCCGCAATTATCCCCCATTGATCAATCACGCTAAAGAAACCGCATTTGCGGTGCAAGTGCTGCAAAAAATGGTGGGTGAGGCGCAAGTCAATGCAGCGGTCGAGCCATCGATGGGGGCCGAAGATTTTGCTTATTTCTTGCAACACAAACCGGGTTGCTATGTCTTCATCGGCAATGGCGAAGGTAGCCACCGCGATGCCGGTCATGGCCTTGGCCCCTGCAATTTGCACAATGGCAGTTATGATTTCAACGATGAATTATTGCCTATCGGCGCCAGCTACTGGGTGCATTTGACGCAAACTGCACTGGCGGCGGAGAGCATATGACATCCATGACTGCGCCACAGCCTTTGTCCGCGGCTTTAGCCAGAGGCTTAGCGCAAGTTGCCCTGCAAAACATTACGCAGGAATATCCGAATAAGCTCGATCACGTCATCAATGGGCCGCACGATTTGCGCAGCCCACGTGAATTGCATCCTGTCTTTTACGGTAGTTTTGATTGGCACTCTAGCGTGCATATGTTTTGGAGCTTAGCGCGCATTTTGCGCTTGCAGCCTAGCGTTGCGAGCGCCGCCGAGATCGAACACATTTTCACGCTACACCTCAGCGCTGCCAATATCGCGCAAGAATGCGCCTATCTGCAACAACCCTTGCGCCAAAGTTTTGAGCGCACCTATGGCTGGGCGTGGTTGTTGAAATTGCAGCTAGAACTGGATTTACTCGCGCAAACTTTGCCAGTAGCGCAAGTGTGGGCGACCCATTTGCAACCGCTGACGGACGCCTTCATCGCTCGTTATCAGCAATATTTGCCGCTCGCGCAGATTCCGCTCAGGGCTGGCACGCATGCCAATAGCGCGTTCGGCCTGTATTTCCCCTTGCAATACGCCAAACAGCGCCAGCACCCAGCCTTACGCCAATTGATCGTCAGCAAAGCCCATGCTTGGTATGGCCAAGATCAACGCTACCCGGCACGCTATGAACCTAGCGGCGACGATTTTTTATCCGGTGGTTTAATCGAAGCGCTATTGATGCAAAGCGTGCTGGATGGCTGCGACTACGCCGATTGGTGGCAAGCTTTTTGCCCCAGCCAACACGACATGCAAGCATGGCTAATGCCAGTCGCAGTGGCAGATCGCGGCGATCCTAAAATGTCGCATCTGGATGGCTTGAATTTATCGCGTGCTTGGTGCTGGCGTATGCTTTTACCTAGCTTACCAGCCGAGTTGCAAGAAGCCGTGGTGACGGCCATCGAAGCCCATCAGGAAGCTTCCACCGTGCACGCCTTGCAAGGAGATTATGTCGGCACGCATTGGTTGGCTAGTTTTGTTTTACTCGCCCTGACCGAATAAAAAAACGTGCGTCTTGCCCACTGTTTTGTCGTGAACCAGCATAACGAAGCTGTTCGCATCGCTTAAGCAACACCTATCGCGCATCTTCACAAACGCTCACAATGTTGGGGCTAAGTGGCATCTTCCATGTGCTACCATCATCAGGCCATACATTGCCGTATGGCATTTGTTTTCTTGGCAAAAATGATGATGTATAAACAAGAAAGGATGTGGGTGATGTCTGCTTCTGCGCATGAAATGAAAAGTTATTATGCTGGCCGCGCAGCATACTACGACGACGTGTATAACAAGCCCGAACGCCAAGCGGACATCGCCTTTCTACGGGAATTTTTGCCAGAACGCCTCGCTGGCCGCCATGTGTTGGAAGTGGCTTGCGGCACGGGTTACTGGTCGCAACATATCGCCGCCCAAGCCGCCTCATATCTCGCTACTGATGGCGTTGCCGAACCCCTAGAATTTGCCAAACAGCGCCCGCATGTTGATCCGCAGCGATGCATGATTGCAGACGTGTATGCCTTGCCCGCTAGCCTCGGCAGTTTCGATGGGGCTTTTGCAGGATTATGGTTTTCACATGTTGCAGCCGAATGCACGAGTCGTGATGATTGATAACGGCATGGTGCAATGCCAAGATTTCCCTATCGTGGAAACCGATGCTCATGGCAATACGTATCAAATGCGACCGCTGAAAGATGGCAGCAGCCATCGTGTCTTGAAAAATTTTCCCACCTTGAGTGAACTTGCGAGCCTTGCACAGGCTCTACGGGTGCGTGAATTTGCCTTTCGTGAGCTGGATAATTTCTGGTATTGCGAATATACCCTGCCACCAGCTGCGCTAAATCAGTAGCATAGCTGGTTTGCAATGCACGATGAGATATGGCTAGCCAGAAAAACGCGAGAGTTCCATGTTGAGTAAACCCCAAATTGTTAGCGGCTTGATTTTTCTTGCCTGTAGCCAACTAGCCCACGCGGTCGCGAGCGCCGAAGCGCCCTCGCGCATGCATGCCTTGGGCAATGTGCCGAAAGTGGTGAATAGCAAGCAGGGTTTGGAACAATACCGAGCGCAAATGAGTGGTGAAGCCAAGGTCGATGATTTTGGCGTGATGCTGCCCTTGGGTTTGAAAGCGCATGATATCGTCAATCTGATCGCCCCAAGTCAAAAAGTGGGCTTAGCAACCCTAGTCGGTGCCAAAGCCTGGCCATATCGTGCTAACACCTACGTCGCGATTGCTTGCTTTGTTGCGAGCAAAAAAGAGTTTGATAGCGAACAAAAGCAAAGCAAAGAACCCAATTGCCGCAAAGGCCAAGACGGCAATAATCACAATCCAGAAAAAAGCGTTTATCTCGGCTTATTTGAGATGAAACCCGGCGATAGCAAACCGCAACTGATCGCCAGCTATGGCAAGCCGCTCGATATCAAAACGAGTTGGAAAACCAGCCAATTAATGGCGCCCTTGCGCAAATTGACGCAAGCCGCCAACGCCCCGCTCAGCAAAGAAACTGCACTTCTACCAGAAGATTATCTGCGGTTTGATTTTGCTCCCTTTAAAATCACCGACAACGAAACCGCCATCGGCCTGCGCTTTGGCTGGAGCGATAGCAGCCCCGAAGGCAGCAGTTTTTTCGAGGCCGTGGCCTTGTTTCGCGTCAAAGGGGACAAGCTAGTGAATATCTTGACTGAACCGATTTACTACTATCAGGATTTAGCTGGCTCATGGAATAAAGACGGTAGCCGCAATCACAATTTGCGTGAGGGACAGAACATCCTCTCCGTCTTGCCGAGCAAAACAATAGATCATTTCGATTTGAAAATTCGCACACTTAATGGCAAGTGGAAACAAGTGTTTGTCTGGGATGAAAAAGCAGGGCGCTATCTGCCTACCAATAGCAAGTAAGCCATCTTCATTGCCGTTGAGCACATCTTCCTCTGCTAGATTTCCCTACTAGGGCGGAGGTTATCAAAATCCCGCACAGCTTAGTTGCCGCTGGCAGCGCAAAACCCCCAAATAATGACGCGCCTGACATTGGCTAGTCACACAGAATCGCTACAATCTGCCCCTCTTTCATTTCCCTCAACATTCCCCATGCGTAAAACTTATTTTCTTGCTACCTTAGCGGCAGCAGCTTTGATGGCTTGCGGCGGTAGCAAACTGGAAACCCCACTCACCATCACCCCGTTGCCAGCGAAAGTGGTGATCGGCCATCGTGGCGCTTCTGCTTTGCGCCCTGAGCACACCATCGCCTCGTACACCAAAGCAATCGAAATCGGTGCCGACATCATCGAACCGGATTTGGTCGCCACCAAAGACGGCGTGCTCGTGGTGCGCCATGAAAACGAAATCTCTGGCACTACCAATGTCGCCGATAAGCCGGAATTTGCCGCCCGCAAAACCACGAAGAAAATCGACAACGTCAGCCTCACAGGTTGGTTCACGGAAGATTTCACCTTAGCGGAATTGAAAACCTTGCGCGCGAAAGAGCGCATTCCCGCTAATCGCCCGGCGAATACGCAATACGACGGCCAATTTGAAATTCCGACTTTGCAAGAAGTGATTGATTTAGCTAAGAAAAAAACCAGTGAAACGGGACGCACCATCGGCATCTACCCAGAAACCAAGCATCCTAGCTATTTCAAATCGATAGGCTTGCCGCTCGAAAAACGCTTGGTC
>JACPVY010000027.1 GCA_016197345.1 Burkholderiales bacterium | reverse complement strand
TGTGCCAATGATTCGAGTTCACCACCAGAAAAAATATGTGCAACATCCAAAATAATCACAAACCCACTTGGTAATTTGCCCATGCCAGCAATAAAATCGGTTCGCACTGTGCCGCCTAGTGCTGGTGCGGCTTCAATTTGATCTTTCGCGATATCAATCACGGCCGAAACCGCATCGACCATCATGCCAAGATTCACCACTTGCTGACCAATCGGCACTTCAAGAATAACGATACAACTGCGCTTTGCTTCCGCCGATAGCCCTTTCCCTAGGCGATAGGCAAGATCAATAACGGGTACTACCGCGCCCCGCAAGTTGATCACACCGCGCAGATACGGTGGCATCAAAGGGACACTCGTCACCTCACCATATTGCAAAATTTCTTTGATCACCAAAATATCGACTGCAAACATTTCTTTGCCGAGAAAGAAAGTCAGATATTGCATCACCTCACTTTGCACATCGACTACTTTGGCGACTTTGCCCAGTTTGCGATTATTAAACTTGCTGCTTGACTCTTGGCTTTGCATGTTCGCTCCTGCGCAAAACGGATTGAAACGGTGACACGTAAGGTGGCAGTGCACTGATCAGTGCGACTGCCCGCTGGCGCGTTCAAAAGCGTTTGAAGTATGACTCATCAGGCAACGCAGTTGGCTTGGCGTTGGCGCGAGACGCCACCTTGGGCTTGCTGGCAGTGCTGGCGGCAGGTAAGGCGCGGCTAGCGGGTATTTCTTGACGATAGTTTCCGCCGCCTAGTTTGAAGAAGCCCATCAAATCTTGCAGTTGCTCCGCTTGCCCTGACATTTCTTCTGACGTTGCTGCCAATTCTTCTGATGCGGAGGCATTTTGCTGGGTAACCTGGTTGAGTTGGCTCATCGCCTGCGAAATTTGACCTAAGCCCAACGACTGCTCTTCCGATGCGGCGCTGATTTCTTGCACCAAATCTGACGTTTTACGTATCGACGGAATCATTTCTTCCAGCAAGCGCCCTGCTTGCTCAGAAACGGTGACGCTAGTGACAGCCAATTCGCCAATTTCTTTTGCTGCAATCTGGCTGCGTTCCGCCAATTTACGCACCTCCGCAGCCACCACGGCAAACCCTTTGCCATGCTCGCCAGCCCGCGCCGCTTCAATCGCCGCGTTCAATGCAAGTAAATTAGTTTGGTAAGCAATGTCATCGACAATACCGATCTTGGCTGCAATTTGTTTCATTGCATCTACCGTTTGCGTTACCGCTTTACCACCTTGTTCTGCCTCTTTCGACGATTGCGTCGCCATGCCATCGGTAATTTTGGCGTTTTCGCTATTTTGGGCGACCGAAGCTGACATCTCTTCGACGGAGGCACTCGTGCGTTCGACACCAGAGGCCTGTTCAGAAGCAGACTGCGATAGGCTTTGTGCCGTCGAACTGACTTGGCTAGCAGCGGCCAACAAAGAATCAGCCGCTTGTTGCACGTCAGTCATAATTTCACTGAGACGCTCGCAAGTGATGTTGACATCATCTTTCAATGCGCCAAAGGTGCCGGCATAATCGCCCGTGATGCGCTGCTCAAGATCACCTTGCGCTAATGCAGCCAAGACCCGCGCCACATCGTTCAGCCCAACTTCGGAAACTGCCATCAGTTGATTGACGTTTTGCGCAATGGTGGCAATGAATCCAAGTTTGCCGTCTTCGTCCACGCGCTGAGTAAAATCACCGTTGACGGCGGCACTAACGACTTGATTGAGTTCTTCTTCCGCCTGCACCTCAGCAGTTCTATCATTCCATTCCACCACAGAACCTAGGCGCTCGCCGCTAGCATTGAGCACAGGATTAGCCGTCAAAGCAAAAATACGCGGCCCTACTTTAATTTGGGCGCGATGGGTGCCGCGCAAGCTCGCCAATAAATTCCGTTGGTGCATAGGATTTTTATGGAAGACATCAAAATTGCTGCCTAATAACCGCGACAAATCAAAGTTGGGCAGGTGTTGGCGGATATCGTTTTGCGCTGTGCTAAACATGCTATGCACTGCGGTATTCATATAAACAATGACGCCCTCTTTATCGGCGATCATGACGTTGGTGCTGCAATTGTCCAATGCCTGCTTGATACGAGCATTGGTAACGGCTTCTTCATTTGCCCTGATTAATTGCGTCCGCACTTCATTGACAGCGTTGGAAATTTGCGCCTTCTTACCTGGCAAATCTGGCATAGATTGTGAAAAATCGCCTTTGCTATATGCCATGGTACGTGCAACGACCAGCATTTTGACGTCGATATGACTTTGTACGAGTTCATTAATGCTTTGCGCCATTTCAGCAAATTCACCTGGCAACCCCGTCAGCACAATTTTTTCATCGATCCAACCAGCCGCATGTTTTTCCGCCATCGATCTTTGTT
>JACPVY010000026.1 GCA_016197345.1 Burkholderiales bacterium | reverse complement strand
GCCCAATCGTCTAGCAAGACGCGCGCCCGGGTGCTGCCGGTGTATTTGAAATGGCGTTCGATCAGCGTTTTCAAAATCGCTTCATCGGTTTCGGGCAAGCCACCTTTCACGGTGCGATGCCAGAAGGCTTGATCGAGGGACGCACTTTGCTCTAGCGTGCTGACCACGTTTTCTAACTCGACCATCGCGCTATTGCATTTCTTCGCAAAATCGCCGTCTGGGTCATACACATAGGCCACGCCGCCTGACATCCCCGCCGCGAAATTGCGCCCGGTTGCACCGAGGACTACCACCGTGCCGCCCGTCATGTATTCGCAACCGTGATCACCTGTCCCTTCCACCACCGCAATCGCACCCGAATTACGCACTGCAAAACGCTCACCCGCGACGCCGTTGATGAAAGCTTCACCTGCAATCGCGCCATACATCACGGTATTGCCGACGATGATGTTATCCACCGCCCAGCCACGGAATTCGGTATTCGGACGAACGATGATGCGGCCACCCGATAGCCCCTTGCCGACGTAATCATTGCCTTCGCCAACCAAATCTAACGTGATGCCATGCGCGAGGAATGCACCAGCCGATTGCCCTGCCGTGCCTTGCAATTGAATATGAATCGTGTTGTCTGGCAAACCTTCATGGCCATAGCGTCGCACCACTTCGCCCGATAGCATCGCACCCACCGTGCGATTGAGATTGCGCACTGGCGAGATGAACGAGACTTTTTCGCCCTTCTCTAGCGCGGGTTTGGATTGCGTGATCAATTTATGATCAAGTGCGCGCTCCAAACCATGATCTTGCTCTTCGCAATGGCGTTGCTGCGCCAATTCACCACCTTCTGCCTGATAGAAAATGCGCGAGAAATCCAAGCCTTGTGCTTTCCAATGCGCAATCGCTTTCGATTTATCCAGCAAATCAACGCGACCGATTAATTCGTCATAGCTGCGAATGCCTAGCTGGGCCATCAATTGCCGCGCTTCTTCGGCGACGAAGAAGAAATAATTGACGACGTGCTCTGGCTTGCCGCTAAACTTCGCGCGCAACACCGGGTCTTGGGTGGCAACGCCGACCGGGCAGGTATTCAAATGGCATTTGCGCATCATGATGCAGCCTTCAACCACTAGCGGCGCGGTAGCGAAACCGACTTCATCTGCGCCTAGCATCGCCGCAATCACCACGTCGCGTCCGGTACGCATTTGGCCATCGGCCTGTACGCGGATGCGGCTACGCAAGCCATTCAGCACTAGCGTTTGCTGGGTTTCTGCTAAACCGAGTTCCCACGGTGTGCCAGCATGCTTGATCGACGATAGCGGGGACGCACCCGTGCCGCCATCATGTCCCGCAATCACGATGTGATCGGCTTTTGCCTTCGTCACACCCGCGGCCACCGTGCCAACCCCCACTTCCGACACCAGCTTGACCGAGATCGAAGCGCGTGGATTGACGTTTTTCAAGTCATGAATCAACTGCGCCAAATCTTCAATCGAATAAATATCATGATGCGGTGGTGGTGAAATCAAACCCACGCCCGGCACCGAAAAGCGCAGCTTAGCGATGTAATCCGATACTTTATGCCCCGGCAATTGCCCACCTTCACCCGGTTTAGCGCCTTGCGCCATCTTGATCTGGATTTGATCCGCCGAGCTAAGGTAAGCCGCATGCACCCCAAAACGAGCAGACGCGACTTGCTTGATGCGCGAACGCAGCGAATCACCATCTTGCAATTCATAGTCCGATTCGATTTGCTCTTTGCCCAGAATCGACCCTAGCGTGTCCCCTTTTTTGATCGGGATACCTTTGAATTCCGGCATATAGCGTGCTGGATCTTCGCCACCTTCACCGGTATTCGATTTGCCGCCGATGCGGTTCATCGCTACCGCCAGCGTAGCGTGGGCTTCGGTGCTGATCGAACCGAGCGACATCGCGCCAGTGGCGAAGCGCTTGACGATTTCTTTTGCAGGTTCGACTTGATCGAGTGGAATCGCTTTGCTTGGATCGATTTTGAATTCAAACAAACCACGCAAGGTGATGTGACGACGGCTTTGGTCGTTGATCAACTGCGCATATTCTTTATACGTATTGAAGTTATTGCTGCGGGTCGAGTGCTGTAATTTCGCAATCGCATCTGGTGTCCACAAATGGTCTTCACCACGCACGCGGTAAGCGTATTCGCCACCCGCATCGAGGCTGTCCGTCAACAACGGATCGAGGCCAAAAGCGGCGCTATGCAAGCGTAGCGCTTCTTCCGCCACCTCAAACACACCGATACCGCCGATATTGCTGGCTGTGCCTTTGAAATATTTCTCAACAAAGGTCGAATTGAGGCCAATTGCTTCAAAAATTTGCGCGCCGCAATAGGACATATAGGTCGAAATACCCATTTTCGACATCACCTTCATCAAGCCTTTGCCAACCGCTTTGATGTAGTTATAGCGTGCTTTTTCCGGTGACAAATCACCCGCTAGGGTAGGAGCCAAATCAGACAGGGTTTGTAGTGCTAAATATGGATGCACCGCTTCCGCCCCAAAGCCTGCTAACAGCGCAAAGTGATGGGTTTCGCGCGCCGACCCCGTTTCCACCACCAAACCAGTCGAAGCACGTAAGCCACGTCCGACCAAGTGTTGATGGATCGCCGAGGTCGCCAGCAGGGCAGGAATCGCGACTTGATTCGCATCCATCGCCCGATCTGAAACGATGAGGATGTTATGTCCCGATTTGACGGCATCGACCGCCTCTGCGCAGAGTGAAGCGATGCAGGCTTCGATCCCGGCCTTGCCCCACGCTACCGGATAGCAAATATCCAGCACATAGGATTTGAACTTGCCGCCAGTATGCGCGCTGATGTTATGTAAGCGCAGCATGTCGGTATCATCCAACACCGGTTGCGCCACTTCCAAACGCATTGGCGGGTTGATGTTGTTTGTGTCGAGCAGATTTGGTTTCGGGCCGATGAAGGACACCAGCGACATCACCATCGCTTCGCGGATAGGATCAATCGGCGGATTCGTCACCTGCGCAAACAACTGTTTGAAGTAGTTATATAGCGGCTTGAGTTTGTTTGACATCACCGCTAACGGCGAATCATTACCCATCGAACCGGTCGCTTCTTCCGCAATCGCCGCCATAGGCGCGAGCAAGAATTTGATATCTTCTTGCGTATAGCCAAAGGCTTGCTGTTGATCTAATAAAGGGACAGGTGCTTTTTCGCCTTGGCTAGCGCGCTTGGAAATCTTATTTGGATCGAGTTTAACTTCGTCGAGTTTGATGCGCACCGATTTGATCCAGGCTTTGTAAGGCTTGGCATTGGCGTACATGTCTTTCAATTCTTTGTCGTCGATGATGCGGCCCGCTTCGAGGTCGATCAAAAACATTTTGCCTGGCTGCAAACGCCATTTTTTGATGATTTTTGATTCGGGAATCGGCAACACGCCAGATTCGGAAGCCATCACCACCATGTCGTCATCGGTGACGATATAGCGCGAAGGGCGCAAGCCGTTACGATCTAGCGTACCGCCGATGTGGCGACCGTCGGTGAAGGCCATCGCCGCAGGTCCGTCCCACGGCTCCATCATCGCCGCATAGTATTCGTAGAAGGCGTGGCGGTTGTCATCCATCATGCCGTGGTTTTCCCACGCTTCAGGAATCATCATCATCATCGCTTGCGCAATCGGGTAGCCCGACATCAATAGCAATTCCAACACGTTATCAAAGCAGGCAGTATCGGACTGTCCCTCATAAATCAGCGGGAAGAGTTTTTGCAAATCGTCACCCAGCACAGCGGATTTGATCATGCCTTCGCGCGCGCGCATCCAGTTGAAATTACCTTTGACGGTGTTGATTTCGCCGTT
>JACPVY010000025.1 GCA_016197345.1 Burkholderiales bacterium | reverse complement strand
TACGGCTCACTCACTACCGCAGTGGTGATGCTTTTCTGCATGGAAATCATGGCCATCCTGCTGCTGATGGGTGCGCAGGTGATCTCGGAGTATGAGAGGGTGGAGCAGGAGTTGGCGGCAGCGCACTGATTCGTAAAGCAATGAGATTGGATTCAAGCAGGCAATGCGATCATGCGTAGCTTTTTTTCAAGAGCGGGTCATTGAAATACCGCCACATTACCTAAAAATGTTCAGTTTGAAGAAGATATTGTTCAACTCTTCGGCACAAATAGGCAAGCTTGATAAGTAGCCCCGCATTGCGCTAACCAAACTTCAATTATCAATTTTTGCTAGATCACATCCAAGGACGTATTCAATGCCTGAATCATCAACGACTCCTAATGCCGCAGTTGTGATGGAAGAAACTCAGAGACTGTTTGCTGCAATTGGAAAAATAGTAGTCCGCTTTCAACAAATGGAGCTGTGGGTCTCTGAAGCTTTGGCTGGAGCGTTGGAGTTACCTACTTTGGAAAACCGATATGTAATACAAGCGGCCATGGGCTTTCGACAAAAAGTTGATCTCTTAATGGAACTAATTGGGCGCAAGGAAAAGCATGGGTTACCTTGCAGTCTTGCCAAAGCACGTCAAGCTCTTTCCGTTGCAGAAGAGTTCCGGAACGGTGTCGTGCATGCATTCTGGGGTTACGAAGGATTGGGAAAATGGTCCAGATCAAAATCTTCGTTGAAAGGGAAGCATGGTTATGTACTACGCTCAACTGAAGCCGATGTCAGTTTCCTCGAGGACGCGGCTGATGCACTAAAAACTATCACGGAGTGGGAATTTAACGATGATGCGTCACTACAGAAAGCCATCGACTTCCTAGGCAAATATCACGGGCAAGCCTAACCCCAACAATTTTTTGACGAGTCAGAAAAAGAAAAGCCGCTGAAGCAGCGGCTTTAAGAGTGTCAAAGTATTTGGCGGAAGCTGTGAGATTCGAACTCACGGAGGGGATAAACCCTCGCCGGTTTTCAAGACCGGTGCCTTAAACCGCTCGGCCAAGCTTCCAGAGGCCCGTATTCTAACTGCAGCGCGTGGCCGGGTCTTCAGGCCGCTTTGAGCATGCCTTTAGTTTCGATGAACGCAATCACCTCCTGCAAGCCGCTGAGGGTCTTGAGGTTGGTCATCACAAAGGGCTTCAGGCCTTTGGGCGTGGTGCGCATGCGGGTGGTGTCCGCGTGCATCACCTCCAGGTTGGCGCCTACGTGCGGCGCGAGATCCGTCTTGTTGATGACGAACAGATCGCTCTTGGTGATGCCGGGGCCGCCCTTGCGGGGGATTTTTTCGCCTGCGGCCACGTCGATCACGTAGATGGTCAGGTCGCTCAGCTCGGGGCTGAAGGTGGCGGCCAGGTTGTCGCCGCCGCTCTCCACAAACACGATGTCGGCGTTGGGGTGGTCTTCCAGCATGCGGTCGATCGCTTCGAGGTTGATCGAGCAGTCTTCACGGATCGCGGTGTGCGGGCAGCCGCCGGTCTCCACGCCCATGATGCGGTCCGCGGGCAGCGCGCCGCTGACGGTCAGCAGGCGCTGGTCTTCCTTGGTGTAAATATCGTTGGTGATGGCGACCAGGTCATATTTTTCGCGCATGGCCTTGCACAGCATTTCAATCAGCGTGGTCTTGCCGGAGCCGACAGGGCCGCCGATGCCCACGCGCAGCGGGGGCAGGTTTTTGGTGCGGTTGGGGATGTGGTGCAGTGTGGACATGTTGATTGCTATGAAAATATGAGTGGCTTGCGCAAGTGGGAC
>JACPVY010000024.1 GCA_016197345.1 Burkholderiales bacterium | reverse complement strand
CATCGCGCCCAATGGGCTCCTCGCTGGTAGGTAGCACCGCTTGTAGCATTGTCACCAGTGCCGTTTCTAGTTCGCCTTGGGCCGGGCTATACTGACGGCCGTTGCTATGTTTGGGCAGTGCGGGTAGGGCGCGTCTATCAACCTTGCCGGAACGCGTTAATGGCAACGCCGCGATGGGTAAAATCAAGGCTGGCAGATAATAACCGGGAAGCCGTGCCGACAATAAAAGGCGGAGGTTGTGCGCAAATTCGCTGCTATGTTGTTCGCTGCTTTCCGGCACGAAATAGGCTACCAGTAGCTTGTCCCCATTTTCTTGCGTTTGCAAAGCCGCGACGCATTGTTCGACTAGGCCGGTGGCATGCATCGCCATTTCGATTTCTTCCAACTCAATGCGCACCCCTTTGAATTTTACCTGAGTGTCAGAGCGACCTAGAAAGTAGAGATTGCCATCATCCAGACGCAATGCCATATCTCCCGTTTGATATAGGCGCGCACCAGCATCTTGTGGCAACGGTGAAGGGATGAAGCGTTCGGTATTGAGTTGGGGCAGATTCAAATAGCTCGTTGCCAAGCCAGCGCCACCGACATACAGCATGCCAGGCGCACCATTGGGGACAGGTTGTAAGCTATGGTCGAGCAAATGGCAGGAGCGTCCCGCCAGTGGTTGGCCGATAGTCATTTCCTTATCCAAATGCAGCACGGTATTGCGGCGATACACGGCTTGGCTAGAGATCACCGAGTTTTCCGCCGGCCCATATTCGTTCGCATAGCAAACGTCTAGGCGTAGGCTATTGTTCAAAAACTTGCTGACTTGATGCGCTTGCGCCGCTTCACCGCCTGTCATCAAACAACGCAACTGACGCAAGCTTTGCGGATAGTGCTGCATCACCTGTTGCAACATGCTAGGTGTTAAAAACAGCATGTCTAGCGGGGCTGCTTCAACTAAGCGTGCCACTTCTGCCAGCGAGGTGTCGGCAAGGCTGGAATACAGTGCGCAACAGCCATTGGCAAGCGCACCCCATAGCAAGACGATGCTAGCGTCAAATGACATCGCTGCTGATTGCAATACTTTGCCGCCAGCATGAAACGAAGGCTCGGCAGCTGCGCTGACCAAATTGGCAAGCGCGCCTTGCGAGACTGAAATGCCCTTAGGTTTGCCAGTAGTGCCCGAGGTGTGGATTAAATACGCTTCGCGTTGTGCGAGATCGCCCGGTACAGGTAAGCTTGGGCGGGCCATCGCGCTGTTAGTCCGTAAATCGTAGAGCGTTTCAAGTGCGATGCACGGTATGTCACTAGCGGGAAGGCAATGTTTGGCTGCTGCTTCGTACAAAATCAAATTCGGTGCCGCGTTGTGCAATTGAAATTGCAACGGTTCTGCTGGCAGATCGGGGCTTAAGCAAAGGTGGCCGACTCCGATTTTGAGTGTCGCTAGCAATACGCTAGCCAAGGCGGCGCTCTTATTGGCGATGCAGACGATGCGCTGGGCTTGTGTGAGATTAAGCTGTGGTAGTAGCTGCGCAGCGATCTGATCGCTGAGCAAATCCAGTTCGCGATAACTCAAGCGCCAACCCGCATCGCCTTCTAGGGCGAGATGTTGCGGGAATAGGCGAACGCTACGCTGCCACACTTGTAGCATATCGGGCAACACTGGCAAGGCATTTGCTGCTAGCGCTGGCCCTTGGGCTTGTCGATGCAGTTTAGCCAGATTGGCGGATGGTAGTAGCGGCAGGCTAGCTAAGCGTTGATGCGGTTGTTGCAAACAGGTGCGTAGCAAGTGCAAATAGTCTTGCGCCATATACGCCACTTGCTTGGTGCTGGCAATCGCTGCGTTGACAAGGAATTGACCGTGGTAGCCATCGCCGTTTGGTTCCAGATTGAGCATCAAATCTGCAATCAAGCCGTGATCTGGTAGCGCATGGTTTTCAATCTGGATATCTGGCCCAAACCAGGCTTGGGCTGGTAAGGCTGCTTGCAAGGCAAACATCGCTTGAAAGAACGCACCATGTTGGCTGCGTTGGCCTTGGACCGCATCGCGCACCACTTCTTCAAATGGGAGATGCTGATATTCCATTGCATCGATCAGCGTGGTTTGCAGGCTGGGCAGTATGTGCGCCAGACTTTGTTGCCAATCGATATAGCCACGCAGGGCTACTGTATTGATAAAACAGCCTACGCTATTTTGCGCCGCTTGGCTGCGGCGATTGGCAACTGGGGTGCCAACGCAGATGTCTTGCTCTAAGCTCAAACGGGCCAGCAAAATTTGATAGACCGCTAGCAACAGCACAAATGGCGTACATTGCAATTGATTGGCGCTAGTGCGGATGATCTGTCCCAATTCTGCATCGAGCGTGATCGGGAAATACAGCGCTTTGCCTTGGCGTGCGGCTTCCGGGCCATGGCGACGCAGCGCAAATAAATCATGTTGCTCTAAGCCCGCGAGTTGCTGCCGCCAGTAGCTGAGGGCTGGGTCATCTTTGCTGCGTGTCGCGTTGGCATCTGCCTCAAGTTTGGCTAGTGGATGGTACGCCGCTGCGGTACAGGCCGCTGGCGTTAGACCTTGTACGCGGGCTTGATAGCAGAGGCCGAAATCTTGCAAGAGGATTTGGCGGGCGCCACCATCAAAGGCAATGTGGTGGAGCGCAATGCAAAGGATGCTGCGGCCCGCTTGTTGCAACAGCAAAACTCGGCTGACTTCACCGCGTGCTAAATCAAACTGGAGTTGGGCCAGATATTGCTGCAAATACTGGTTTAGGTGTTGCGTGGCGCTATCTAGTTGCTTGACTTGAAAATGGCAAGCGACGCTAGGCAAAATTTCTTGTTGCAGATTGCCGCTAGCGTGATCAAAGCGATAGGCGGTGCGTAAAATTGCATGCCTTTGCAACATATCTTGCCATGCGCTGTGTAGGTGCTCGGGGTTGAGCTTGCCACTTAATTCGAGCGTGACAATGGAATGCAAACTAGGGTGATGCGGTGTTTCCTGTTCCGCAAAATACATGCGCGCTTGGCTGGGGGCGAGCGGAAATTGCGTCGCATTCGTGCTCGCATTTGCAGCATCAGCGTCGTGCGCTTGTGTTGCCGCTGCATTCGGCTTATTGGCAGCTTGGCGTGCGAGGATTTTTTTCAGGGCATCACCAGAGAGGCCGCGCCCTTTGTTTTGGGTTTCCATTGCTTGTTCCTGTTGTGTATTTGTTGCGCTGCTAGAAGGCGTCATGACCTGCTGCGAGCTTGGCCGACTGCACTTTTCGCATCATTCGTCCGTTTCTGCTGCTTGCATCAATAATTCCTCAACGCATTGCGCAAAACTGCGTAGCTGGCGTAATTCATAAAGTGTTTTCAAGGGCAGGGTGAGGCCGGTTTCTTCTTGCAAGCGCGCAATCACGCTCGAGGCGGCGAGGGAATGCCCGCCTAGTGCAAAAAAGTCATCGTCGCGCCCAATCTCAATCTCGCCCAACACGCCTTGCCAAATCTCTGCAATAAATTGCTCGACCGGTGTTTCTGGCGCGACTTTAGCGACCTGCGTCATCGCTTGCGGTGGCGGCAATTGGCGTAAATCGACCTTGCCGTTGGGTGTCAACATAAATTGCGCTAACACTACCCACGCAGCCGGACACATATAGGTCGGCAAGTGTTCTGTGCAGGCGGTTTGCAAGCTCTGCAACCAGTTGTCTTGCGCGCTACCTGCTGGCACCAGCGTGACTTCACTTGGCACCAGATAGGCGGCGATATTGCGTACCCCGCTTTCGCTGGCAAAAGTGGTGATGCGCACCATCGCTACCTGCGGCTGGCTTTCAAGCAGGGTTTGAATTTCGTCTAATTCAACCCGAAAGCCACGAATTTTGACTTGGTGGTCGCGTCGCCCTAAGAACTCTAGTTCGCCGTCGGCATTCCAGCGCATGATGTCACCGCTGTTGTAGAGTCGCGCACCCTCGATAAAGGGATGAGCGATAAAGCTGGCGGCAGTTTGTTCTGGCCGCTGGTGATAGCCAAGTGCTAAGCCCGGCCCACCCAGATACAGCAGACCCGCAACACCCGCCGACAAGAGCTGGTGATTTTGGTCAAGAATAAGGGCTTCGCAATCGCGGATAGGGCCACCCAGCGGTAGCGCTTGAGCTTGCGCTAACCACGGCAAATCTTGTTGCGTAAAACGGCGATACGTGGAGAAAGTCGTGTTTTCGGTCGGGCCATACACATTCGCTAAGCGCAGGTGCGGTGCCTGTTGCAATAGCTTGCAAAATGCCGGGACAGGTATCGTTTCACCGCCGACCAGTAAATCTCGCATCTGGCTTAAGGCATCAACTTCAAATTCGACCAGTTGTACAAACAGTGCGGTGGTCAAAAAGGCGGTGCTGATTTCCTGTTGACGGATGAATTGCGCGATATCGGCCAAGGAATTTTTTTCATCTGGTGCGATATGTAAGCTACCACCATTGAGTAGCGCGCCCCAGATTTCAAATGTACTCGCATCAAACGCCACCGAGGCGAGGTGCAACATGCGGCGGCTGCTATCGAGCTGGCAATAATCCGTCTCATGCACCAGACGCACGATTGCTTGCTGTGGGATAGCGACGCCTTTCGGCTGCCCAGTGCTACCCGAGGTGTACATCATATACACAGGATGCGCAGCAGCGAACTGCGGCTGCTGGCTTGCGCTGCTGGTGAGGGATGCCTCTGCGGTAAATTGGAGCGTGGAAAAACTGAGGGTCGCCAGTGTGCTGGGATACCAATCGCCCTTCGCTAATTCTTCGTCTGGCGCCACCAGCACTTGCGTTTTGGCATCGTGCAAAATAAAGCTACGCCGCTCTTTGTGATATTGCGCATCAATCGGGACATAACAGGCACCGAGCTTGACGCAGGCCAGTATCAGTGCGACAAATTCAGGACAGCGCCGGGCCAAAATGGCTACCGTGCTGCCAGCTTCTACCCCATGCGTTTGCAAACGGTGGGCGATTTGTTCGCTCCATGCTTGCAGTTGCTGGTAGCTATAGCGTTGACCTTGATAGACGAGGGCGGTGCGTTGACCATGTTGCGCTAATTGCTGCGCCCACAGCGTGGCGATACTAGGCAATTCAGCGCGGTTGACGCCAACCCGACCCAAACGTAATAAGGCGGTTTGCTCGGCGGCTGGTAGCAAGTTGATTGCGCCCAAAGTATCGGCGCTAACATCGGCCCCAGCATCGACGCTAGGTGCGCTCAGCGCCTGTAATGCCTGCACAAAGCAACTGAGTAAATTACTTGCTTCGGCCGTTGGATAAAGGGCTTGGTTGTACAGCAAGGAGAGCGTGATGTGCTCACCTTCCAGCGCGACATTTAGCGTCAGCGGATAAGTGGTGCGCTCTAAGGACAGCAAATCTTGCACTTGCAGGTCGCCATATTGCGCGGCGACTTGCTGTTGATAGGCTTCGATATTGAGTAAGCAGGCTTGCTGGGCAAAACCTTCGCGTAGCAGGGCGTGACTCGATAAAATTTCACTCAGACCGAGGGTGCCATGTTGTTGCGCAGCGAGCAGGGTTTGCTGCACCTTGCCACAAAATTGGGACGGACTATCGCTCGCGCTCAAGGCAATCCGTAGCGGTAGCGTATTCAAGCACAAACCCACTGTGCGCGCAAATTCGGGCTGCTCGGCTGGGCGCAAGCTGTGCGTCGTAAAAAACAGGGCTTCGCTGCTATTACTCAATTTCGCCAGCATCAAGGCCATGGCGGCAAAAAATAAGCTATTGCTGGTGACAGACATGCGCTGCGCGGCTTGTTGCATCTGCTGACGCAAGGCTGGCGTGATGGTTTGCCGCAGTTCTGCAAAAGCGGTGCTTGGCGTCGCATCAGATTTTTGCGCTGGCAAAGCATAGCAATGCGGTAAGGCCGGAACTTCTTCAATGTTTGCTAATTGCTGTTGCCAATATAGCCGCGCTGCTAATTCGGGCTCTTGCAGGCTGTGAATCAAGCTGGCAAACGAGGGCACGGACGGGGAACAGGTTGCCAATGCTATTGGCTGTTGTGCGATTTTGTGTTGGTAGCGCTGTAGCAATTCATCCAATACCAAGCGCACGCTACTGCCATCGAGCAGCGCATGGTGATGGCTCCATTGCAATAGCCAGCGCTCATCCGTGCTTGCTAAGCGCTGTAAATGCCAGGCCATTGGCGTTGCTTCGTGCGGCGCAAAGCGGTAGCTCAGCGGCGGTACTGCGGCGAGCGCAGTGCCCTCGGTTGAGATGGTGAAGGGACAGGTGGCGCCGCGTACAAAAACTTGCAACGGCGTTTCATTCGGCGACAAAGCCGTATTCAGTTTGGCGCAGCGGCTATGCAAAATATCATGCGCCGCTTCCACCTCGCGCCAGCATTGCTGCAATAGCATGGGCTGTAGTGGGCCGACTAATTGCAGGCTAACGGCCACGCAATAGGTGTTGTCGTCATTCGCTAATTCGGTATCAAACAACAGGCCACGCTGTAGCGGTAAGAGCGGCGCGACTTGATAGGCTTGCGGGTAAAGCGCTTGCAATTGCACGCGCTCGGTTTCGATTACGTGTGCTAGCCAAGGCGTATTCGCGTGCTGGCGATAGTGTGCTATCAGCGCGTGCAAGGCATGGACGAAGGCATCGGACCACTGTTTAATTTGTGCTGCGCTATGCTGGCCGACGCTATAGTGCCAATCAAAATGCAATTGAGCGCCGATATGCATGCCTTCGATATACAGATGTTCAAAGCGTGGCGCATGCGGTGCACGCTCTACTCCGCGCGCTTGCAGCGAAGGGGTGAACAAACCACCTTGCGCAAATAAGCTATCAAATTGCCCGAGGTAGTTGAAAGTGACGTCCGCTGCCACCGCAGGCAAGGCTTGCTGCAAATAATGCAGGGCTGACCAAGAAAAGCCTTTGCGTGGCAATTGACGATAGCGTTTGCGCGTTTCTAGCAAGCTGTGCAATAGCTGTGGCTTAGCGTGTAGCGTGAGTGGGAAGATGGTGGTGAACCAGCCCACGGTTTGCGAAATATCCATATTCGCCGCCAGATCTTCGCGGCCATGGCCTTCCAGCCAAATGCGGTTGTGGCTATGCCCAGTGGCTTGTTGCAGGCTATGCGCGAGTGCAGTCAGCAGCAATTCATTGATGTTGACTTGATAAAAGTGCGGCAAGTGTTGCAAGATCAGGTCGCTATCAGCATGGCTAACACTTACGCGCTGGATTTGTAAATCGTGGCCGAGATTGCCACCCGTGCCGCCATCTTGCGGGAGGTGGCTGTACGCTGCTTCTTGCTGCAAACTTTGCCAGAGCGCGAGGTCGCTGTGCAATTCCTTGGCCGCGGCTTGTTGCAAATTCAGCGCCCAATTGCCATAGCTGGTGGGAACCGGGCCGAGTGGCGCGGTGCCGCCATTTTGCAGCGCACGATAACGGAGTTCTAATTCGGGCAGCAAGACGCGCCACGAAATGCCATCGACCACTAAGTGATGAACCACCATCAACAACATATCGCCGCGCGACTCATCTGCACCTTGCAACAGGGCTAGCGCCGCCAATTTGCCTTCCTCTGGTTGCAAGCTTTGTTGAATCGCTAAACACTGCTGGGCAAGATCAGCGTCGCTCGCCCGCGGCAAGACGCTAAACACGCCTTCATTTTGCGCTAGGCTATAGCTGGCCTGCCATTGCCCCGCTTGGTGACTAAAGCGCAGCGCAAACACATCGTGTCGCGCTAGTAATTGTGTGAACGCTTGCTGTAATAGGGACGGATCTAATTTCTCCGTGCTATGCAATAAAAAGGATTGATTCCAGTGCGCCAAACCTTGCGGCGCATGCTGAAAAAACCAATGCTGAATTGGTGTCAGCGCAAGTGCTTGTTGCGGACGTTGCGACCAATCGGTGCGGGTTTCTGCCTTGCCTTGCTTTTGCGCGAGCAGGGCTTCGAGTGCGCCAAGCCGTTTATGTTGATAGATTTCTGTCGCCGTCAATGGCAAGCCAGCTTTGCGTGCGCTGGCGACCAATAGCAGCACCTGAATTGAATCACCGCCGCAGGCAAAAAAATCGTCATTCTCATGCGCTTGAGCACGGGAAAGAATGTGACACCAGATCGCGCGTAAGCCTTGTTCTGCGCTGGCGATATTGGCGACATTCCCGGCTGGTGTGTGAAGGAATGTTTGCCGCGCCATTTCTTGCAATTGGCCGCGCGCGAGTTTGCCATTGCTGGACAGGGGTAAGTCGGCTAACCACAAAATATGTTGTGGCAGCATGTATTCCGGGAGGTAACGGGCCAATTGTTGGCGCAAGCTATCGTCGTCCGGCGTTGCATGATCGGTTTTCGCCTGTACGCAAGCGACTAGGCGTAAGCCATGCGCATCAGGTAGCGCGCAGACAGCAGCGCGTTGCACGTCGGCACAGGCTTCCAAGGCATTTTCGATTTCGCTCAATTCCAAACGCTGACCGCGCAATTTGATTTGCGTATCGATGCGACCTAAGTATTCGATTTCGCCGTCTTGGTTGATGCGCGCTAAATCGCCACTACGATACATGCGTGCACCCGGCGCTAAGCCGTGTATTTCGGGGAACGGGTGAGGAATGAATTTTTCAGCCGTCAGGTGGGCGCTATTGAAATAACCGCGGGCTAGACCTACGCCAGTTAAAAATAATTCGCCAGTGTCACCCGGCGCCACCATTTGCATCTGTTCGTCGAGAATGAGGCAAGCGCAGCCGCTAATTGGGCGTCCAATTGGGACATTGCCTTGCCAGCCATCAGGTGCCGTCCATGCTGTGATATCAATCGCCGCTTCAGTCGGGCCGTATAAATTGTGAATGGCGCAGGTTAAGCTGCGTTGCGCTTGTTGGAGGACTGCGGGTGGTAGCGCTTCACCGCTAGTAAATAGCATGCGTAAGCTGGCGCAACGCTGCGCTAAGTTGTCTTCGGTCAAAAAGGCAAACAACATCGACGGCACAAAATGCAGTACGGAGATACCCGCCTTGTGGATTAAATCAGCTAGATAGCCCGGGTCTTTGTGGCCTTCGGGCTTGGCAATACACAGTGTCGCGCCTATTGCCAGCGGCCATAAAAACTCCCAACCAGCGACGTCGAAGGTATAGGGCGTTTTTTGCAAGACGACATCGTTTGGTGTGAGTTGGTAAGTATTTTGCATCCAAATGATGCGATTTTTCAGGCCCGCTTGGGTATTAAGAACGCCTTTTGGTTTTCCTGTGCTGCCAGAAGTAAAAATCAAATTAACGCCTTGTTCGGCGTGTAACTGACGTTGTGGATTGGGCGAGGCGTTGGCTGTACTCTCGGCTAGAAGTTGCTTGGTATCAATGTTGATGCGGTGCGCCGTGGCCAATTGCATTGCTTTTTGTTGCGTTGGTGCATGGTATAACAAGCATTGGGGATGGCTATCTTCTAGTTGATCTTGTAAGCGTGCTAATGGTAATTCTATGCCTAATGGTAAATAAATAGCACCCGTTTTTAAAACGGCGAGGAGCGCAATCACCATTTCAAACGAGCGTTCAAATAAAAGTGCGACCACGGTTTCTGGCCCCACCCCTTGCATTTGCAATTGCCGTGCTAAGGTATTTGCCGCCGCATTAAGTTGCTGGTAGTGCAATTGGTTTTGTTCGAATTGCAAGGCAATTGCGTCGGCATATTGCTGCGCGCTATGTTCAATGAGGTCTATCAGATAGGGTGGTTGCTGGGTCATATTTCAAATTCTTGTATGGGCAATGCACCGTGCGAGAGTCAGCAAGCCGATTGGGCGAGCAAAATGAGTAGTGAATTGAATTAACTAGAAGCCATGTAAAGGGACAAAATCTTCAGCGCATTTTTTGGGCAAAGATTCATTCCATCGCTTTGTTACCGCAAAAGAAGTATTGCTAATGTTAATCTTGAATTATTGCAACTTCATGGCGAATCCAGTAATGAATTAATTGCCTCATTTCAATTGAATGAATTTAGGCAAAAAAATTTGTTGCGATTATATTGTAGATTTGAGAAATACAATACAGAAATATCGATATAGCAAAACCGTCTGTAGAACGGCTGGCGGGCGCCTCCAAAAGCAATTTTTAGCGGCGAAAGTGGGAGGGCTTACAAGGTAGTTAGAGGGCGTTGGCAGGTAGTTCAGCGCGTGCTGCTTGATGCCGACTCGACCAAAAGTGTTCATCTGGCCAGCGCATTTCCAATAGGTATTGTTGTAACAGCTCGTAACGATGAGCGCGCCGCATCGCTTCCAATGCAATGTGATAGTCAGTGAACATTGCTGCTTGTTTTTCGGCATCAGCCAATAAAGCTTGCGCAGCGCTGGCACCCGTTTGCAACGCGGTGACGATGCCTTGGGTCGCTAGCGGATCAAAGGCGACTGCAGCGTCGCCTACAGCGATCCAGCCACGTCCATATGGCGTTTCAAGGCGCGAGCCACAGGCTTCTGTGGCATGCGGAGCGGCCCACTGGCTATTGATTTGGCAGAGTTGGGAAATGTGCTGGGTCTCGCGCAATTTTTGTTGCCACAAACCGGGCTGATGCAAAATATGCTGTGCCTGATCGGCTTCGACATAGAGCGCAGCAAAGCGCCGTTCACCCGGTAGCGCAGCGCTATACCACCACCCAAAGGGCACGGCTTCGATGATGCTACGGCCATCATGTGGGCTGGGGCCGCTAGCATAGAGCGCAGTTAAGGCTTCGTCATTGATGCGTTTGATGCCAATTCGTTGCGCACACAGGGCGCGTCGGCCACTCGCATCGACTAGCCAACGCGCACGCAAATTTTCTGGCTTCCCTTTGCCATTGCCTTCGTGTAACAAGCAATGCCAAAACTGGCCGATTCGCATCATTTGTTGCACGCGCGCCGGGATAAATAGCGCTCCCGCTTCTATCGCCGCTGCGCGCAGACAGGTATCGAAACGTCGCCGATCGACATTCCAACCCCCACCATAGTTTTGCAGCATGAATTGGCATTCCTGCAAATCGCTACGGCCCCACGCCGAGTAAGCAACGCTTGCCACTTCTGGCCCGCTACGTTCTAGCCAAGGTAGTAGCGCCGATTCTTGTAGCAGCGGTCGCGCACTTGCGCTCAAGCATTGCCCCAATTTTTCGATTGCTAGCACTTGATCGACCAACAATACCTCGCGCCCAGCCAAGGCTAGCGCACGCGCGCACGCACACCCGGCCGGGCCAGCACCGACGACTAGCACATCAATTTCTGTTGGTAATGCATTCATCGTTCGCCGCTATATCCGCTGCTATTTGCTGAATTGCTTCATCGAGGATGATGAGGATTGGTGTTACAAAGACAAGGCTGCGCTAGGTGTGCGCTAGCTACCGAAAGCCTAGTCGCGCTAGGGGGCGATGTCAATTGCTGTGCGTGTTTGCGTGGGAAAAAAAGCGTGGGAGGTGATTTGTGTTGCGTCTTCAAAAATTTGTAGGTAGTGAGCCAAGCAAAAAAGTGTGGACAAATTTGTCCACACTTTTCACCTAATGTGGTGCTTACGCTACCGTTTTGCGCCGGCGACGTTGCAATGCCACCAAAGCGCTCAAGCCTAAACCCATCATGGCATAGGTTTCTGGTTCAGGTACGGCGTTAACGCTGACGTTATCCAAGCCGATGTACCAAATTGCTTGTTGGCCGCTAAAGCTGATGTCGGTGTGATTGCTTTGGGCGATGAAGTTGAAGGTCACATGTTCCCACGAGCTGGCGGAATCTTGCTGAGTGGTCGTCACGACTTGCTGCAAATTACCTGCCGATACCAGCAACGAATCTTGGGTGTGGTAGTTGTAGTTGAAAGAATTGCCGATATCAAAGCTCAATTGATAGTGGCCGCCAGCGACGGTATTGATGCTTTGCGTTACGCCAGCGCCTGAACCGCCTGCATGCCAGCCCGTCAAGTCGAGGAAGTTATTGCCGTGCGAAGCCGTGATTTGGTAAGGATTGCCGCTACCTATCCAAGCGATATCGCCGCCGATGACACTCCAGCCTGGCAAGGTGGTGTTATTGCCGCCCCAAATTTGTTGTGATGCATTGTCGCCCATGTTGCCGACTGGCGTGCCGATTTCGAAACTGCCATTGCTGATCAAATTAGTTGCTTGCGCCTGTGCGCCTAGACCCAACGCGGCGGCCAACAAGAGGGTGTGATGAAATTTCATGAAATTCCTTTGAGGGGTGAATAAGTGGAAAGCAAGTCAGTGTTGAGAAAATCTTTGCAGATTTGCAATGCGACCCACATTGTAGGTTTGATATGAAAATCTGGCAAGTGATGTTTGTAGACTAAGATTTGTGGCAATTTTCGCGACGCTATCAGGTTCATCGGCGTGGCTTGCGGATGATTTGCGCCGCCGCCAGCATTCAAAGCGAAAGTGGGATAGAACATGGCGCTGAAAAAGCGCAAACGGCGGCATTTTTCTAGTGCGGCGATTTTGGCTGCGAAGATAGCGAAACGAAATTCGCATAGGCTTGTGTTATCGTTTCGACCACGCTAAGTCGCATGTTGGCGGATTTGCGTTGGGGAGCCACGAAAAACCTACTGCGCTAGCATCTCTTGAATTGGTGAGCTTTGTTTTATCAATGTAGAAGCTGTGCATCTAGGCGCAAACTCTCGGTTCAATGTTTGTACTACCCGCCATCGATTTTCGAGGCTCTACGTGGGACATCTCCCTGATTTTGACCCAAATGCGAATCCCAACAGCGCGTTGCAATTCCATCTATCTCTCCGATTCATCTAAACCTATGAAAAAATCTACTTTACGAGCAATTTTCTCTCTTCTGCCAATCAGCGTGGCACTGGTCACTAGCCCAGCGCACGCGTTGGATCTTGGCGCTATCGTCAAAGACAGTGTCAAAAAGCAGTTGCAAAAACCAGCAGAACCCACCAAGCCTGCCGATGCTGCCGCGAATGCAAGTGCAACCGCTAGCGTCGGCACTTCGGCCGAGCTTGCGCAAAATAGTCATTCGCTCGTCCCTGGACTTTATGACAGCAGCGACCGTCACTTCGAGCGAACCTTAACCATTGATGCGAATGGCAAATTTGATTTGGAAGTAATGGGTTTGGGCGGCCCGAACGGTATGAATCGCAATGGCTCAGGCGCGGGGCAATTATTGTTTAAAGCGGGGCGCTGGGTGTTTACCTATGATCGTTGCACCGTCACGCTTCAGCCGACTGCGAGTGCAGGGGTATTGCAATTGAATACGGAAAATTGTTCGATCTTGGGCGATGTGCCGTTTGATGGCAAATATCGCTTGAAAGATAAAAAGGTGAGTAGTACCGCCGCTAGCGCGGTGGCTAGTGCTGCGGCGAGTGCGCCCGCTAGCCCTGTCGTGGCTACGAATAAGCAATTGGCAGCGCAATTGAATTGTCAGAAATTGGATTTTAGCGATAAAGGCATTGCTAGCTTATTGAGCAAGGCAACGAAGTTGCCCGCCAATGCGGTGTGGGAACGCGAAATCCCCGCGCCAGCAGGTTATAGCTTTGGCGATTTGCCAATTCAATCGCTCAATTTATCGGAAGCTGATGGCGGCTTTTTAGCCTTGTTTGTCAATGGCGATGCGGCGGCGATTCAAGCGGCGATGAAAAAAGCGCATTTAAAAGGGGACAAGACCGTGGCTAGCTTACACAAGGTGGGTGAAGCAAATGGCTATGCGTTTCCGGGCAAAGCGGCGGGGCAATTGTATGTGTTGTGCAAGAGT
>JACPVY010000023.1 GCA_016197345.1 Burkholderiales bacterium | reverse complement strand
GGCGCGAAGGCTTTATTGAAGTTGAATCAATGAATTTCGTGGATTTCTGCGCGCATTTTGAACGGACATAACTCTTCTCACACTTCAACTACTTTCGCTCACAGTTGCCATGATTTCTCTCACAGATCCCGTGATTCCTCTCACTCAAACAGTGGTATGTCTTTGAATTTAAATAACAATTTCCCGGTAAAGGTATTAAATCGAATAAAGACTTATAAAAAAGAGAAGCTGCGAGGCTGTGAATAAGTCAAAAAATGCAAAGTCAGCGCTTTGAATTTTCAAATTTCAGACGCACAATCTGGGCTAGCCGCCATTTTTTGCGTCTTGGATGAAAGAAGACATGACAACTAACTTATTGCCGGATACGCGAGTGACACTTGAGGACTTAATAGCTGCTTCCAACAGAGTGGGCGCAGTAATTGAGAGTGTTCGAGGAACAATGCTTGCGCCCAACGCCCGCAAAATGCCTCCGTCTTTCAGTACCAACCAAGTGGCAACAATTTGCGGCCTGGAGAAGGCGCAGATGGATTATCGGGTGAAGAAAGGTGATTTGCCAGTCGGGACCATGGAAAGTGGGCATCGACGCAAGTTCAGCCTGGAAGATACACGCATTTGGGCACAGGCTGAGCGCAGCAAGTTTATGCGGCCGGAAAACGCAGAAGCAGTGACTATTTCGGTTGCGAATTTCAAAGGGGGGGTCACGAAGACGACGACTGCCGTCACGCTAGCTCAGGGCTTAAGTTTGCGAGGGCATAAAGTCTTGGTAATCGACACCGATCCGCAGGGTTCGATGACAACTTTATTTGGCCTCTTGCCCGACGTTGACGTAACTGATGAGCAAACTATTTTGAGCCTTTGCTTTGGTTCGGAAGTGTCTATCGATTACGCAATCATGCCAACGTACTGGTCGGGAATTGATATCGTGCCGGCAAATTTGGCTCTGTATTCGGCTGAATTCGCCTTGCCATCGCGGCAAAAATCCGAAGGATCGTTTGAGTTTTGGAATGTCCTGAACAATGGCATTGATGCTGCGCGAACCAGGTATGACGTGATCATTTTGGACACCTCCCCTTCCCTTTCCTACCTGACCATCAATGCACTTCTTGCTTCGGACGGACTGATCATGCCGCTTCCTCCGAGCACTCTAGACTTCACGTCCAGCGGGCAGTTCTGGAACCTTTTCAATGACCTTACGGCTAACCTAGTGACCAATCGTGGCAAGACGAAGAGCTTTGATTTTGTAGATGTCCTTCTGGCGCGCGTTGACGCAAATGACTCTTCGTCCAGTGTTGTTCGAGAATGGATTACTGCAGGATATGCAAGCATGGTTCTCCCCGTCGAGATTCCGAAAACATCCCTAACTGCTAGTGCTAGCGCGGAATTCGGTACGGTGTACGACACGGACCCAGCCACCATCAACGTCAGGACCTACAGGCGTGCCTATGACGCTTATGAGCGAGTTGTTGAACTGGTTGAGGGACAAATCAATACAGCGTGGAAACGCCAAATAGGAGAGCATCATGGCGCTTAAGGATAAGGCGGCTAAGATCGATTTAAGCCATATTGGCATGTCTGCAAGCAATCGCGGGCAGGTCGCCAAGACTGCCATTGGCATGCATGCCGATGCTCTTTTTCGTGATGAAAAGGTCACCGCGGAGAACGTGGAACTAAAGTCTAAATTGGCGGAGTTTGACGGGGCCGTTGCGACGCGGAGGTTAGACCCTAAGTTGGTCAAGGCCAGCAAGTGGGCAAACCGAAACGAGTTGGCTTACGCCAATGAAGAGTTTGCGTCCCTCAAGAATGAGATTGCGACGTCGGGCGGCAACATTCAGGCTATAAAAGTTCGGCCATCTAAAGTAGCTCCGGGTGAATACGAGTTGGTGTTCGGGCATCGCCGTCATAGGGCGTGCTTAGAGCTCGGGATTGATGTGCTTGCTGTCATTGACGACCTCGACGACACTGAGTTGTTTTGCCAGATGGACCGTGAGAATCGTGCACGGTCAGCCCTGACGCCTTGGGAGACAGGTGTTACGTACGCCAAAGCGCTGGATGACGGCCTCTTCCCTTCGGCGCGAAAGCTTTCCGAGGCGGCGTCGATCGACTTGAGCCAATTGGGCAAAGCCTTGGCGCTTGCAAGGCTTCCTGCGGACGTAATTTCAGCCTTCCCGAGTCCATTGGATCTCCAGTATCGATGGGCTACGTTGCTCACAGCAGCCATTCAGAAGGATCCAGAACTAATCTTGTCCCGCGCAAAGGACATTCATGAAAGTCCGGAGAAGCTCAACTCCTCGCAAGTTCTTTCGCGTTTGTTGGATGGGGGTGGAACCGTTCCACCCCCGGCTGGGAAAAAGATTGTAGTGAAAGGCAAAGACGGACAGAATGGCGAAATCAGTGTCGATGGAGC
>JACPVY010000598.1 GCA_016197345.1 Burkholderiales bacterium | reverse complement strand
GATTAAATTTATCTTTATTTCTATTATATATAATTATCTTTCTAGGTTTTTAAATTAAACTCTTATTTTATAATTTCACAATCATTTAAAATTTTTAACACAAAATTTTCACGATTTTACGTGTGGGTGCGTTGATTTTGAAAGACTACGTCACACGTGGCGGTTCAATCGAAGCTGGGTTGAAAAGCTATGTCGGCGCTTCTGCTTTTGAAACCGATGCTGGCTATGGTTCGCGCGTAATGGCCGAATATGCACGCTTGAAGGAAGTGGCGAGCGGCAAGAATATCCCAGCCCAACCGCCACGCCGGGCGGAAGAAGCAAAAGCACCTGCTACCGGGGAACAATTGGCAGCGCTATAGCATGTCGCAGGTGTCGCTAAAATGGGTCTCAAAAACGGAAGCATGCGGTGCTGACATTGGATTAAAAATTTGAACTTCAACGCTTCGCTTTACTCGGGTAAAGCGAGGTTCAAAGTTCCAGCAATACTAGCACCGCCGTTTTTTGCAATTTCCTACGAACAAGGGTCGTTCGCGTTGAGTGTATTTTCAATGCTAACGACCCTTGTTTGCGTTAACGCTGGGCAATTGAATAGGCAGCAAAAGCTGCCAAGCGATATTTATTTCAACGATTTTATGCATTTAAAAACCCAAGCAATACTGCTATATAACTAATTTAACTAAAATATTCCTGCCTTCATTTTTTTGTTTGTTTATTCAATTTTCGCCATATCCCGTGAAGAGTAATCAGCAAAACCATCCACGCTATTGTTTGTACCAATCCATGCACTCATGCAACTGACTTTGTGCGAATAATCGCAGCCTTGAAAAATACCAGTTTTCATGAGTCTTCAAAAAAATAGCGCGTCTGTCCCCGTTTGATCATACACGGTGACACATCTGCATAAGCCTATTTCTGCCAAAGCGGAAAATACCCCAATTGTTCTTGTGCATGACCATCGTGGGCGGGTAAAACGATTAATGCGGGATCGCTTTGCATCAAACTTTGCACTTGCGAAATACTACGCATCGTCTGTTCGCTATCGGCATCGCATAGCAAACTGGCGGCCCAGAATTTCGGGCGGGCTTGCTTTTGTGCGTTCACATTCCAAGTCAAATCCCCCGTCAGAAAAAAGCGTTTGCCCGAATCTACCGTAACAAACATGCCGATAGATCCTGCGGTATGCCCGCTTAGCGGCACCAACACAGCGCGACCATCGCCAAACAAATCTAGGCTACTGGCAAAATTGAGATAAGGTTTAGCGTCAAAACGGATCCCTTGCCACTGAATGCTACTGCTGGATAACTGTGACGGCCATGCACCACCTACGCCGTTGCTAGGATTGCGGATCAACGCTAATTCCTCGTTTGCCACCAATACAGGCACGCCGGGGAAATCGACTAGGCCGCTAGCGTGATCCCAATGGCTATGACTCAGGATGATTTGCGACGGCAAGGCCACCTTTGTCGCGCTGATTTGTTCATAGGCGGATTTGACCGGCGCTTCATAGCGGAAAAAAGGCCGCTGCCAATGCGGCATATCCTGTTGATATTGCTTGGCAATCTCCTTCCCTAAACCGGTATCAAATAACAGCGTGGTATCGCCGTGCCGTATCAAAAAGGCTGAAAAAATTTTGTTCGACATGCGTAAAATAACTGCCGCCCGAATAAGCCAAGGCTTCGCGCACACTGAGCTTGGCGGTCAGAATAATGGAAAGACTGGTCGAATCCTTGCGCTCATTATGCTCATTAGGCGTACTAAGCTCGCTAGCGAAAGAGGACGAACAAAAAGCCAACAATAAAATGAACAATCTGCGTAACATGTTTGTATCCTTAGATGAGTAAGAAACCACAGCGTAAAGCCTAGAGTCGGCTCCAGACTCAAGCGTTTTTTGATGAGGGATACGTGAAAATCGGCGAATTGGCGCAAGTGGCAGGTGTCAGCGTGGATACGCTGCGCTATTACGAAAAACAAGGCTTGTTGCAAGCCAGCGTGCGTATGAGCAATGGCTATCGCCGCTATAGCGCAGAACATTTGGCGCGGCTACGCTTTGTGCGTAGCGCCCAAGCGCTAGGCTTTACGCTGGCACAAATACAAGAAATTTTGCCGCAAATGGCGCAAGGGCAATTTGGCCGCAATGAAATTGAACAGCGAATAGCCAGCAAGATGCAGGAAATTGATGCGCAAATTCTCGCCTTGCAACAGCTAAAAGAACAATTACAACAAACCTTTGCCCAATTAACTTGCAAGCCCGAAAGCAAACTCGCCGTTGATGCCGCGACTTTAGCCGAACACGGCCCGCCTAAGCGCGTGCGGCGACTGCAGGATAAAGAGACTAAGTAATACATTTAAACCATTTTCAAAACCAATGTGATGCGAGTGCAAAATATACTTGTTCGTAGATCTTGCGATATTGTCGCCATATGAGCTAGTTTCTTGTTGTAGGGTGCGCGCCTTGCGCACCATCATTTTGCCACGCTTAGCACTCCATTATTGCCTGCACGGCGCTAGCCAATTCACGCTTTAGTTTTTTACGACGGTTTGGTGCGCGAGGCGACTGGTATGCCAGTCGTCGCAGTTTGCGCACCATACTGAATTAAGGGTAGGGAAAACCTCGCAGAGCACTTTGCAGAAAAATAGCCTGAGATATCTGTCTCAGGCTATTTTTTAATTCACCATCATGTCAGGCAGCGCATTTTAAAACTTAAAACTCCCATCATTGCGAATAATCGCCGTGGCGCATGTCGCAGGCGTCGTCAATTCACGATTCCCCGAAGCGGTGGCTTGATTGCTTTCCCACACCGCGCTAGTGCCATTCCATTTCACGAATTTATAGCTAATCGTGCTCGCGCTAGGCAGATTAATCGTCCCCGTCCAGGGCACATTTGCGCCGCTGCCTTGAATGCTTAATGCAAAGCTTGACGCGGGAGTCCAATTGCCGAGTGCGGTTTGATTGCCGACGACATACAGATTTTGCCCCACCGTGGTATTGGCGTTGCTAATCGTGAACGTCACCGCACAATTGCTTGCCGTTGGGGTATTCACGGTCAAGATGGTGCTATCGGCTGAAATATTACTGGCGCCATCATAGGCCCGGACGCTATAGCGATAGGTATTTCCCGCCACCAAGGCCGTATCAACGAAATTTACAGCGGCTGTGGTGCCAATTAACACCCCATTGCGCCAAATTTGATAGCCAACGCTACCGCTCGCATCCGTTGATGCCGTCCAACTGAGGCTAGCGCTAGTTGCCGTGACGTTTGTCGCTTGTAATGCGCTTGGAATCGTAGGCGCGGTGGTGTCGGCCGAGGTGCAAGGATTGCTGCTGCTAAGCGTGCCATTTTGCACAGCGGCGACGCCGATTCCCGCTTGGTAATTCGCCCCATTTTTGCTATCCCACTGCCCTGCCCCATTATTAAACGCCAATTGCGCCCCGGTTGCCGCACCAAGATTGATGACTTCCATCTTCCAACCAGCGCACGCTGCATTCATAGGCACGCCCGGCACTGCCGTCCAACTGCCGCCGTTGATGCCGTAATGCAGGTTCACATTGGTCCATGTGTTAGGGGCTTGGTAGTACACCGTCAACTTATTGCCACCGACCGCACTGGTCGTCACGTTCAACACGTTACTCGCAGCAGAGGTATTGCCGACCGCATCTTG
>JACPVY010000022.1 GCA_016197345.1 Burkholderiales bacterium | reverse complement strand
GCAAAATTTCTATCGTCAGTACTATCAACCCGATAATGCCGTGCTTGTGGTGGCGGGTAAATTTGATGCGAATAAGACCTTGGCGCAAATCAGTAAGCGCTTCGGTAGCATCGCCAAGCCGAAACGTATTTTGCCGCAAGCTTGGACGGTAGAGCCGACTCAAGATGGCGAACGTAGCGTGGTGGTGCGGCGTGTGGGGAGCACACAAATTGTCGCCGTGGGCTACAAAATCCCCGCCGCCTTACACGACGATGGCGATGCATTAATTGCCGCTGGCGACATGCTAGCGGGTAGCGCCAATGCGCGTTTGCACAAATTGCTAGTTGAAAGCGGTAAAGCGGCGCAAGTCTTTAGCTATAGCAAAAATGGGATAGATCCCGGTTTGATACTCATCGCCGCAGTGGTGAAGCAAGGCGATGCCATCGAACCAGTGCAGGCTGCAATCATAGACGCAATGGAAAATTTCCAGGCGCCTAGCGCCGAAGAATTAGAGCGCTATCAACGCCGCATGGCCTTACGCTATGAAGAATTACTGAATGACCCCGCCAGCACTGCGCAAGCTTTGTCTGAGGCCAGCGCACAAGGCGATTGGCGCTTATTGTTTAAGGGGCGTGACGATTTGCAAAAACTGACGCTTGCAAAGATTAGCGCGGCGAGCAAAAAATACTTCTTGCGTGATAATCGCATCGTTGCCAGCTTTATTCCTGACGACAAACCGCAGCGTGTAGAAATCCCCGCTGCCCCTAGCGTGGCACAGGCCTTGGCTGACTATAAACCTCGTTTGGCACAAAAAGCGGCCGAAGAATTTGATCCTAGCCAAGCCAATATCGACGCTCGCACCCAACGCAGCAAAATCGGCGGGGTGAAAATTGCCTTATTGCCGAAAAGCAGCCGCGGCGATCAAGTGGTCGTGGAAATGCAATTGCATTATGGCGACGCTGAAAACACCAAGGGCAAACTATGGGCTGCCACTTTTGCGCGTGCCATGCTCACCAAAGGCACCAGCAAATTCAATCGTCAGCAATTGGCGGATGAAATGGATAAAGTCAAACTCTCCGGCTCGCCCAGCAATTTTCAAACCACCAAAGAAAACTTGGTAGCGGCGCTCGATTTAGCCTGTCACGTGATGCGCGAACCGACTTTCCCCGAAAGTGAGTTTGTGCAAATGAAGCAGCAATTCAAAGTTGCCTTAGCACAGAAAAAAACCGATCCTCAATCGCTCGCCACGAATGCGCTACAAGAATATTTCAATCCGTGGCCAGCAGAGGATATGCGCGCTTATATGAGCATCGATCAGCAATTAGCCTCATTGGAGAAGTTGACCTTAGCCGAGGTAAAAGATTTTTATCAGCAATTTCACGGTGCATCGCATGGCGAAGTCGCCATCGTTGGTGCATTTGATGTTGCACAGGCAAAAGATGCTTTGCAGCGCTGCTTTGCGAACTGGCCTAGCAAGGCCAACTATGTGCGCTTAGACGACAAAAACAAAGCAGTCGCGGCGACGCGTCAAATCATCCCTGCACCAGACAAAGAAAATGCCGTGTATATGGCACGCGTCAATCTCGACTTAGGGCGCGATGATGATGACTTTGCGCTAATGATGTTAGCCGATCATATGTTTGGTGGTTCGGGTATGAGTTCGCGCCTAGGCGAGCGGGCGCGGCAAAAAGATGGCTTGAGCTATGGCATCGGCTCGCAGATACATGCGGGGGAATTTGATCGCGCGGGCAGTTTGAGCATCTCGGCCATCGTTGCGCCGCAAAACGTGACGAAACTTGAAGCGGCGATCAAAGAGGAATTGCAAAAAACCTTGCAAAATGGCTTTAGCGCGAGCGAATTGGCGCAGGCTAAGTCTGGTTTGCTGCAACAGCGCCGCTTAGCGCGGACTGAAGATGGTGCGCTCGCTTCTGGCTTGAACAGCCTATC
>JACPVY010000230.1 GCA_016197345.1 Burkholderiales bacterium | reverse complement strand
TCTATATTTAATTTACGTAACCATATTTAATCGTTATTTTACTTCTTATTATGATACTCGAAATTCATTGATTTTCATTGAATTTTTCAATTTTTTCAATTTTAATTTCAATTTTTTTTCAAATAAAATAACAAATAACACAATATTTATTCGCTGGTACAGAATAATTTTTGTGAAATATCTCGAACAGGACCGTGAAACAACTATGCGCCGATGATAGTGCTGCAACCAGTGTGAAAGTAGGTTATCGTCAGGCTTGTTATTAAAAACGCCCCATTGCATGATTGCTTTGGGGCGTTTTGCTTTGTACCAGCAGATTCTAGCGATCCAGTTTGGAATAGGCTTGCTGCTTCGCATCAATGAAAGTAAACTTGCGCTGTTTTAAGTTTGTCACAGCAGTCCATATCCCATTTGTGTGCTCGCTAGCCGCAAGTTAATGCTCGAAATAGATCTCAATCGCCGCACTTGCCAGCCAAGTTGGGCACACTCTATCGCTAGGTGGAAAGCGCATGATCAATGTATTCATTCTGCAAAGTGGGCGCTTAAGCCAAGTTCATATCGACAAACGTAGTGATTTGGAAGAGTTGGAGCCAGTTTGGGTCGATTTGACGGATCCAGATGAAGAAGAGCGCTCATGGGTCAAAGCCATTTACGGTGTGACTCTGCCGGGTGAAGACGAAGTGAAGGACATCGAAGCTTCTGCCCGCTACTACGAAGCCGAAAGTGGCGATTTGCATTTGCGCACTGATTTCCTGCTAGAAGAAGATGCTGGCCCCTCGCGCGTTGTCACCGTCGCTTTTATCCTAGCCCGCAAAATCCTGTTTTCCGTCCATACCGATGATTTACCCGTGTTTCGCCTCGTACGTATGCGCGCGCGGTCGCGTCCTGGTTCGATTAACGATTACATGGATGTGCTGTTGGATTTGTACGCAACCGACGCCGAATACTCTGCGGATTCGCTCGAAGGCGTGTATGAAACGCTAGAAGAAGTCAGCCGGCGCGTTTTGCAAAAAGAATTTACCGATCAAGACGCAGCGGCGGCACTGAATGAAATGGCGCGGCAAGAGGATTTGAATGGTCGCATTCGCCGTAACATGATGGATACCCGCCGTGCGGTCAGCTTTTTAATGCGCGGTCGCTTACTGTCAGCCGATCAATTCGAAGAAGCGCGCCAAATTTTGCGCGATATCGAATCGCTCGACGGCCATACATCTTTCTTGTTTGATAAGATCAACTTCTTGATGGATGCGACGGTCGGTTTCATCAATATTAATCAGAATAAAATCATCAAAATTTTCTCGGTGGCGAGCGTCGCTTTCTTGCCGCCAACCTTGATCGCGAGTATTTACGGCATGAACTTCAAAGGCTGGTTCCCCGAGCTGGAGTGGGCGTTTGGCTATCCATTTGCCTTAGGCTTGATGGTGACGAGCGCCGTTGCTCCGCTACTTTATTTCCGTCGTCGTGGCTGGTTGCGTTAAATGGATGAGAGCATGGATGATGTTCCCGAGCATCTGCAAAAAATCTATTTGAGCAATGCCCTAGATCAAGTTTTAGCCAACCCTACCGCAGCCCACGCTTGGCACCATTTAGCGCAGCATTTTGTCGCTTGCGGGCCGCAGCTACAGCAACAAATCGTCTCGCTCTTGCACAGTAATTTGCCAGCAGATGGTGTCGTTGGATTTATGCGGGCGACTTTTTGCGCTTCGATGACCCAGCAGCGCCAGTATTTTGTTGAAGCTGGCAAGATTTTGCTCAAGTTGCAGCCGATTCATCTTGACCGAATTCTGGCTTTCCTTGGCTATGCGTGGGCTAAATTATTGGGAAATTGCGAAAACACCCAAGCCTTTATCGCCGACATCAACGCGTATTGCTTCCCGCAGTTGATACAGCGCTGCGCCGAATTGCTCGCTGCCGCCGCTAGCAAGCAATTACCTGCGCGCAAAATTGAGCACATCAAAAAAGTCGCCGTGGTCGGCCCGCATTTGAGCACAACTGCGCATGCGCCCACCCGCTTATTGCTACAGCACGCCGCACTGTGGATGACGCAAGGCGCTGATGTGAGAGCGTTTTCTTGCCAAGATTTGCGCATTACAAACATGCCGCAATTGTTTGGTAATGGTGAAGATTTCAACCTGTATGAAGGTGACGTCGAGCAATGGGCGACGCTCTTACCGCAGCCCTTGTCTTTGCATCTTGGGAATACCCAATTGGGCTTATTGCGACGCTATGCCAATATGCTAGAGCCGTTGGCGGAATATGATCCCGATTTGATTTTCTTCGTCGGCATGTATTCGCCCTTGATAGAAGTGCTCTTTCCACAGCGGCCGGTGTTAGTCCTTGGCGTACACGCCTTGCCACCCGTGGCGAGTTGCGATGTGTGGCTAGCGGCTGATGCCAGCTTGGCTGGTAGCACAGAGAATCCTTGGTCGAATGCTTTGTCGGTTGGCGCCGCCTTCCCGTATTCATGGCGCATTACGTTGCCGCCACACCAAGCGCTCAATCGCTTGAATGTGAATGTGCCACCAGACGCATTCATTTTGGTCTGCGTCGGCTATCGCTTAGGGCAAGAGATTGCTGGCGAATGGGCGCAGCGCTTATGCCAATTCCTTGCGCAACGGCCCGACGCTTTATTGCTGCTCTTAGGCACAGCCGATATTCCAGACGCAATGCAGAGTGTCGATAGCGAGCAAATCATCGCGCTAGGGAATCAAGAAAACGTCGCCGGCATTCTCGATTGCTGTGATATTTACCTCAATCCAGTGCGGATGGGCGGCGGTTTTAGCGTGTTAGAAGCGATGGCCGCTAGCTTACCTGTGCTCGCGCTAGCTGATGGCGATGGTGGTAAAAAATTAGGGGAATATGCGCAACCAGATCTGGCGACCTATTTTGCGCAATTAGATTTGTTGAGCCAAGACGCGATGCTACGTCAGCAATTGCGCACCGGGGCCAATCACGCTATTTGCGCCGACAAACACGCCGCGCCCTAGCTGCGCCAAGGGGGAGACATAGGCAGTTGGGTGGATGAGCGTATGAAATTGCAAGCTATATTTCTGCTGTAAGAGTTGCACTAGCTCGGCGCGCTGCGGTGTTGTTGGCCCCAAAATATACGCCTCACCCTCTTGCGGCGTAAAATCGGCCAGCTCGATGACTTCCGGCGGCGTGGTCAGTCGTGCCAGCGCTTGCAAGCGTTGCGCTAAGGGGATATCGCGCGGGCCATCGACATGCGGCAAATGCTTGACGATTTTGCTGGTCAAGAAACCATTCGCTAGCGCGCAATCAAAAATATCCGACAAAATATTCGATAAGCCGAAAATCACCAGCTTAGGGGCGTTTGTTGGCGTTACGCTCATAACGGCAACCCGACTGGCGCTAAGCCTAATTTTTCTCGAACAGCGGCGCGGGTAGCGATATTGCGTCCCAGCGCTTGCGCCTGAATACTGACGCGTTGCACCAGATCGAGATTACTAGCCAATTGGGTGCGACCATCATCAAGCCAAATATTATCTTCTAGCCCGACGCGTACCCCATCTGCTAGCACTACGCCCAAGCCATTAGCGCGCGTTTGAAAACGGCCAATGCCGCCGACCGACCACACTGACTGCGGCGGTAAGTCTGCAACAATACTGCCCAAATGCAATAAATTGGCCTGCGAAGTGCCGGGATTGCCGAGCAAAATATTGAAGTAGTAAGGCGCTTGCAATAGCCCTTTGTCGATCAGAATTTTGGCGACATTCACCATGCCTGTATCAAATACTTCCAGCTCTGGCTTGATGCCGTGTTCAAGCATGATTTGCGCTAAGCGGGTGATGGTTTGTGGCGAGTTGACGCTGGCGCTAGTGGCGAAATTCATCGAACCCAAGGTCAGGCTCGCCATATCTGGCTTCGCGTCACCTTCCAAATACAGCGTCGCCGCCCGTTTTTCTATACTGCCTTCAAGGCGGCCACTGGTAGTGGTGATGATCACCATATCCGGCACCTTAGCCCGTATGCCGCGAATGATGTCCGCAAACAGTGCAGGATCGCTACTCGCACTGCCATCGGCTTCACGCGCATGCAAATGCGCCATCGCTACCCCGTGTGCCGCACATTTGCTGACATCGGCAATGATTTCTTGCGGTGTCAGCGGCACAAGCGCCGTTTGCTGACGCGTTGGCATCATGCCAGTCGGCGCTAAGTTGATAATCAAATCTTGCATCAGGTCACATTCTTGTAAGCAAATCAGCATTGTACAAGACCACTGCATCCTTAGCAGTCTTGACTATTCTTTTGCGCTCGCTCCGTTTGTCTATCAGGGCTTAGGCAAACTGCAGTGCATAAATGGGGGGCAGCGTATGGCTGATTTCTAGCCAGTCATCACCGCCATTCTCAGTGATCCATAAGCCGCCAGTGGTCGAACCCATCAGCAAGCTATTGCCATCGTCGCTAATCGCTAGGCAGTGGCGATATACCAAGTCATAGCAATCTTTTTGCGGTAGCCCTTGGCGCAGTACCTCAAAACTTTTGCCGCCATCGCGCGTGCGATGCACACTCATTGCCGCGCTAACGGGAATGCGGCGTTGATCGGATTCACCGGGGGCAAACCATGCGATTTCTGGATTGTGCGGATGCACTGCAACGGCAAAGCCAAAATCGCTGATAGCCTGACCGTCGCTCGTAACGGGCTTAATGCGCTGCCAACTTTCCGCCCCATCTTGCGAGCGCCAAATGCCATTATGATGTTGGCACCAATAATGTTGCGGTGCGCTAGCACATTGCACTAGCAAATGCGGGTCTTGCGCTTGTTCCACTTCGGCCTGCTCAGGCGGCATATATTCAGCAAACATGCCGCGCGCCTTGATCTGCCAACTCACTCCGCCATCATCACTACGCCAGGCGCCGCCAGTTGATACGCCCAGCAAAATGCGTTGGCTATTGCTGGGATCAACACAAATCGAATGAATGCCAGGTTGTTCTGCACCGCCGCCCATCCATTCAGGTCGTAGTGGGTGATGCCACAGGCTCTCCACCAATTGCCACGAATCGCCGCGATCTTCTGAACGAAATAAGCCGCCGGGCAAGGTGCCAGCCCATAGCACGCCGGGTTGATCCGCACCACCAGCGGCCATGCTCCAAATTTGCACCAGCTTCCATTCGACGTCAGCCTTCACATCTTCCGGCTTGGCAGGGTAGGTCGGCACCGCGATTTCATGCCATGTGCCATCAAGCTCGCGTCTATGCAGTTTGACACCAAAATGGCCTAGCTTGAGTGCAGCATAAATACAGCCATCGCGCTTATCGTGCAGCGTAAAGGTGACGGGATCGGCGATAAAACCGAGCAAATTGAGTTGCCAAGTGGCGCTAGCGTTGGCGCGGCTGAGTTCAAATAATCCTTTACGGGTAGAAAGTAAAGCGCGCATCGCATGGTCTCCTAGTGGGCTAAAAATTGGCGGTCGATTAGCCGCCTGATAGGGCTTGCAAAATGTGAACTTGGCTGTTGGGGGATAGCGTATCGTCGAGCAGACGATTATCTCGTGGCCGTTTGCCGTCGATAAAAATGACGACATTGACGCGCAAATGGCCTTGGTCATCCAAAATATAGCCGCGCAAACGTGGGTTTTGTGCAAACGCCTCATCTAGCGCCGCGCGCAATTGCAGCGCGCTGGCCTCAATTTCCGGCACTTCGGTAAAGCGGCGCAATTGTTGGGTGAAGAATAAGCGCGGCATAGTGGTGGCTTAACCTAGTTGGCCAGCTTCTGCCATTTGCCGGATGATCTTGATGGTGTCGATATCCGCTTCTTTATAAGCTGAGCGGCGAAAATCGTCATACATTTCATTCGCAGCATCCAACTCGGCACCATTGGCATCTTCGTATTCAAAGCGCACAAACAAATGGCCCGCATGGGGCTCTTCAATTTGCATCGCTAAGCGTGAAGCGGGGATATCGCCTTGCGCAGTGACGGTGTACAGCACTTGTAATTGCGGAATGAAACTGACGCGGTCAGTGAAGACTAATTCGCCAAAGCGGAGGCGACGGTGCAGCAAATCGCTGTCTTTTTCCAAAATTTCACATTCATCCAGATGCGGGATGAATAAATCGGGTTGCTCGGCCCGTAGCACCAAGCCACGCCATAATTGCAGACGACTGATTTCGTCTAGCAAAGGGTTCATCGGGTCGTTGATTTCAATTAAATGTTCGAATTTCATGGGCTGCGTTCTCAATCGGGGAATAGCATTATAAACGCCGCAGCATTTGCCGTTCTGGCATTGCAGGCTTAAAAAAGCCAAATTTTTCGTAAAAATCGTGGGCGTCATTGGTGTGTAGCAATAGCGTGACGCCGGCTAGTTCGGGATGTTGCAGAATTGCTTGCATCAGGGTTTTGCCATAGCCTCGGCGTTGATAAGGCGTATCGACAAAAACATCGCGCAAATAGGCAAAGGTGGCGAAATCGGTCACGACGCGGGCAAAGGCGATTTGCTGGCCGTCTAAAAAGCCGCCAAAACACAGCGAATTGGCGAGGGCTTTGCGCAAGGTGGTGGCGCGCATGCCTTTCGCCCAATACGATTGTTCCGACAAATAACGGTGAATAAAAACGTGATCAAGTTGTTTGGGATTGGTGGAGATGGTCAGGCTGGACATAGTGTCATCACAGAAGAAAGCATGCGAGGTTTAGGCATCCCAACTAGATTAGCGGCTAGCGTGCGCTTTGCCAAGCGGCTTTTCCCGGATTTTGCGGGGTAGCGCGGTGCTGGCATCGCGCCTACACTAGCGCCCCCAATTTTCCGCACTGCAGCTTATAAATTTCGCCATCTATTTCGCCAACAACATCGCGCCAATGTTAGGATAGCGTCGCTCCCAATTCCTAGCGCATCCAGCCCATGGCGAAATCCAGCCCCACCGTGCCAGCCTGCCATTGTGGCAGCGCTCGTGTTGACCAATGTTGCGGCCCCATCTTGGCCGGCGAAATCTTAGCCCCTAGCGCTGAACGCCTGATGCGTTCACGCTATAGCGCCTACCTGCTTGGCAATGAAAACTATCTGCGCGCCACTTGGCATGCATCGACACGCCCCGCTGGCAACATCATCGCTGCAGACGAAAAGCTGCAATGGCTAGGACTTGAGGTAAAATCCGATTTACGTTTACGTAAACGTCAAGAAGCCGAGCTTCTACCGAATTCGACGGATGAAAGTAGGACGTGGGCGGTGGTTGAATTTGTCGCCCGCTATAAAATTGCTGGTCGCGCGCATCGCTTGCACGAGATCAGCCGCTTTGTTTGTGAAAATGAAACCGATGGCCCGCATTGGTACTATGTGGATGGCAGTTTTCCTGAGAGATAAGCATGATTCTTGAATCGAAATTAAATATTCGTGGCGAAGACTTCAAAGCCAATGCGGCTGCGATGCAGGTGCTAGTCGATGATCTGCGGCAAAAAATCGAACAAATCGCGCTCGGTGGCGGCGAAGCTGCCCGCGCTAAACACGTCGCCCGTGGCAAGCTGCTACCGCGTGATAGGGTGCAAATGTTGCTCGATCCCGGCACGCCCTTCCTCGAATTTTCGCAAATGGCGGCGTGGAATATGTATCAAGAAAAAGGCGTCGATGCTGCGCCTTCCGCAGGCATCATCACCGGCATAGGTCGTGTCGCCGGGCAAGAATGCGTGATCGTCTGTAATGATGCGACGGTAAAAGGCGGCACTTACTACCCGATGACCGTCAAAAAGCATTTACGCGCGCAAGAAATTGCCGATCAAAACAATCTCCCCTGCATTTACCTCGTCGATTCTGGTGGCGCGAATTTACCGAACCAAGACGACGTTTTCCCCGACCGCGATCACTTCGGTCGCATCTTTTACAACCAAGCCAACCTCTCCGCTAAGGGCTTAGCGCAAATCGCTGTAGTAATGGGGTCTTGTACCGCCGGCGGCGCGTATGTGCCAGCGATGAGCGACGAATCCATCATCGTCAAAAATCAAGGCACGATTTTCCTTGGCGGCCCACCGCTAGTGAAAGCCGCAACTGGCGAAGTGGTATCGAGCGAAGACTTAGGCGGTGGCGACGTTCACACCCGCCTCTCTGGCGTAGCGGATCACTTAGCCAATAATGATTTGCATGCGCTGTCACTCGCGCGCAAAGTGATGGCTAACTTGAATCGCGTCAAGCCGCAGCAAATGGCGATCCGCGAAACGGTTGCGCCAAAATTTGATGGCAAAGAGTTATACGGCATCATTCCAGTCGATACGCGTAAGCCTTTCGATATCCGCGAAGTAATCGCACGGATAGTCGATGGCAGCGAATTTGATGAATTCAAAGCACGCTATGGCACCACGCTAGTCTGCGGTTTTGCCCATATCCACGGCATGCCAGTCGGCATCATCGC
>JACPVY010000229.1 GCA_016197345.1 Burkholderiales bacterium | reverse complement strand
GTGCTTCAGCCCGCGAATCTGGCACCTCTTCATCGCCGCCGGGTAGCAAATCCATCAAGCTCGATTGCGGATCATTGTCTAGCGGCGCGTCGAGCGAAGTGGCGTGCTCAGATAGCGCCAAAATATCTTGTACTTCTTCCACTGGCCGCTGCACAAAGTGGGCGACATCTTCGACCGTCGCTTCTTTGCCGTCGTGCTGCTGGGCTTCGAGGTGGTATTTAGCGCGCAGAATTTGATTCAGCTCACGCACCATATGCACGGGCAAGCGCACCGTGCGCGCTTGATTCATGATGGCGCGCTCTATGCTTTGGCGTATCCACCAAGTAGCGTAGGTGGAAAAGCGAAAACCGCGTTCCGGCTCAAATTTATCGATCGCGCGCATCAAGCCGAGGTTGCCCTCTTCTATCATGTCGAGCAAGACGACGCCACGGTTGATGTAATGCTTCGCAATCGACACCACCAGTCGCAAATTATGCTCAATCATCTTTTGCCGCGAGGCAAAGTCCCCCTGCTTAGCCAAGGTTGCATAGTGCAACTCTTCCTCGACCGTTAGCAGCGGCTTAGTTCCAATTTGATTGAGATAATGTTGGGTGGTATCGGTAGAAAGCTCGGCGGCCAGCAGACTTTTCAGGCCTTCGACCGATTCGACGACGACCTCTCGCTCAGCTTCAGCGACCACACCGTCTTCGACACTTTCCGCATGCAGCTTCTTCGTCTAGGTAATCTTGCGCTTTGTGGCTCATTTTTGGCTTCTTCTCGCGTATTGAACATCTCTGCGCAGTCAATACTACGCAGAGCGATTAACGAAGCATCGAGCAAGCTTATCGGCTGGGCAAAAATTTAGTCGGATCGACTGGCTTACCCTGCTGACGAATTTCAAAATGCAACTTGACCGACTCACTATCTGAATTACCCATCTCGGCAATGGTTTGTCCACGACTCACAGTCTGCCCTTCTTTCACCAGAATGGATTGATTGTGCGCATATGCCGACAATAAATTATTGCTATGTTTGACGATGACCAAATTTCCGTAGCCACGTATTCCACTGCCAGCATACATGACCTTGCCAGAACCCGCAGCCAAAACTTGCTGACCTGGCTTGCCAGCAATATCAAGCCCCTTGTTCTTATCATCAAAGCCAGCCACCACCTTACAATCGGCGGGCCAAATCCATGTCAAATGCTCATCATCGCTATCCACTGGTGGCGTCACGGCGGGTGTGGCAGATCCTGTACTTGCCACCACTACAGCAGCATTACCAGCGTTGTTGGCAACGGCGCTATCCGTTGGTTTGGATGCGGGCTTTTTACTCATTTGCGCCACCAACGCCCGCGGCGGAGCCTGGCGCTGGGATGCTACTCGTTTGCACCGCCACGCTACCAGTCGTCAAACCGGATTCGGGTGGCAATACGCGCAGCACTTGATCGACTTTGATGTCGTTTGGATTGGCGAGATTATTCCATGTCACCAAGTCACGATAGTTTTGCCCATTATCAAAGGCAATCTTGTGCAAGGTGTCGCCGCGGCGCACGGTGTAATAGCCATGCGCATCGGCTACGCGGGTTGCGGGTGCCGTTACCACGGGCGCAGTTCTCACCGTTTCTACGCGACCAGAAGCCTGATGCTCCACCACTGGCGCAGAATTCTTCGTTGTGCTACATGCCGTCAGCACACTCAATAACAACAATAACAAACGCGTATTTTTCATTCTTAAAACCACATATTATTAAGTACGGCTGGAAAACCGATTTCAAAATTGCCAAGCATATAAGGGGTAAGTTGAACAAAATTCATTGAATTCTCTTTGATTTCGTCACCGCCCTCAAAGACCGCATGGTACTACAGAGAGAACGAAAATCGCCGGATGCAGGCTCAATCGCGCACGCAGAATCATCGTCCACCCTGCCCTCGCGGATTTAGTCATCGGCCAAAATCAAATGACACCCGAGCATAAAGGCACAAAATGACATTCTTGCAAGGTCTGGCTACGCCACTCGGTCTTGCTAATCCGCTCAACGAGTTGCAATACTTGCTGACGCGCACCGACTGGCGCGACCAGTCTACCGCCGATGGCTAATTGCTCCAATAGCGCAGGCGGTACTTCTAAACCAGCAGCGGCGATGATAATGCCATCAAATGGCGCCACTTGCGGCAAGCCTAACATACCATCGCCATATTGCAGTCGGATATTACTAATGCGCATAGGCCGCAAATTTGCCTTGGCTAATTCATGTAGCGGCTTGATGCGCTCTATCGAATACACCTCACGCGCAATGCAAGACAACACCGCCGCCTGATAGCCACAGCCCGTACCGACTTCCAGCACGCGGTTGAGTTGCCCACCATTGCGCATCACTTCTATCATGCGGGCGACGATATAGGGCTGGGAAATCGTTTGTTGATGACCAATAGGAATCGAGGCATCGATATATGCTTGATTCACCAAGCCGGGGTCCATAAACAAATGGCGTTGCACCGCTTCCATCGCACCCAATACCATATCGTCTGTCACGCCTAATTTGGCGACCCGCGCCACCATCGCACGTCTCACCGCTTCCGACACCAAGGGATCAGCACGCTCGGCTGCGAGGTTGGGTTCGGGCTTAGCGTGACGTTCGGGGGGAGTGTTAGGACTAGGTGGCGCCCAAGCTTTTGTTCTGGGCAAGTGATGATCGGCAGCGTTACGGGTAGCGGTTTGCGGGGTGGCGATTTTACTGCGCGTAACTGGATTACCGTGGCGCGTGCTTGTCGCCTTATCCACCACAGCGGCAAGTGGCAAAGGAAAATTTTTGCCCTTGCCACTCACGCTAGGCTCTCTTTCAATACCGCTAGCTGGGTCGCATGCGTCAAATCGACTTGCAACGGCGTGATCGATACATAACCGTCGCTAGTCGCATGAAAATCGGTACCCACCCCGGCATTTTTAGTCGCACCCGGCGGGCCAATCCAAAAAATTTCATTACCGCGTGGATCAAGCTCGCGTATCACTGGTTCAGCATAATGGCGCTTGCCTAAGTGAGTCGCCCGCATTCCCTTGATTTGTTCGTACGGCAGATTCGGAATGTTCACGTTCAACAAAAATGGCGGCTGCATACCAACAAAGCGCTTATGCACAATTTCAGCGGCGATTCGCGCTGCGCTATCAATCTCAGCCCAACCATGCGCCACCTGCGAAAAAGCAATCGCAGAAATACCAAATAAATAGCCTTCAGTAGCGGCAGCAACGGTGCCGGAATACAGCGTATCGTCGCCCATGTTTTGGCCATTATTGATGCCAGACACGACCAAATCCGGTTTTTTATCGAGCAAGCCCGTTAATGCAATATGCACGCAATCGGAAGGTGTGCCATTGACATAGTAAAAACCGTTGCTGGCCCGCTGCACCCGTAACGGGCGATCTAGCGTCAGTGAATTCGAAGAACCAGAGCGATTACTGTCTGGCGCTACCACCACCACTTCAGCGAATTGGCCGAGCACATTCGCCAGCGCAATAATGCCTGGGGCTAGGTAACCGTCGTCGTTGCTGATAAGGATTCTCATGCTGCGATTCTACCCGAAGGCGAGGCAAGCGCTATGCCTGATGCTGCTTTTTTGCAGCAATTATTTGAGCCTAAACCTGAGCCTAGACGCAATCGCGAAAACTTTCGTTATCTTGCAGAAACTATATGCAGATTTCGCTCCCGAATTGTCGATATGACCACGCTAGCCCATATCAACGCCATGCTAAAATAAAACGCTCGTTCGTTTTTTTTAATCCCACAATGCATCTCTTCGCACCCTCCACTTTTGAAGGAAAAACATGAAAGCCATTGTTTGTAGCAATTGGGGCCCACCAGAAACGCTCACCCTGCAAGACCTTCCTGATTTGCAGGTCGGCACCGGCGAAGTGCTAATCGAGGTTAAAGCAGCCGGCGTCAATTTTCCCGATGTGTTGATCATCCAAAACAAATACCAATTCAAGCCACAACTCCCCTTCACCCCCGGCAGCGAACTCGCGGGCGTAGTGCGCGCAACAGGTGACGGCGTGAAACATGTCAAAATCGGCGACAAAGTAATCGCCTTCATTGGCCAAGGCGCCTTTGCCGAACAAGTGCTAGCGCCAGCGGCGATGGTGATGCCGATGCCACCCGGCATGAGTTTTGATATTGCCGCCGCGATTACGCTGACCTATGGCACCTCGCACCACGCTGTAGTCGATAGGGCGCAATTAAAAGCTGGCGAAGTGATGTTGGTGCTCGGCGCTGCGGGCGGTGTCGGTCTCGCCGCGATTGAAATTGGCAAAGCACTCGGCGCACATGTGATCGCGTGTGCCTCTAGCGCGGAAAAACTCGCTGTATGCCTCGATCATGGCGCCGATGTTTGCATCAACTATAGCGACGACAACTGGCGTGACGCGGCGAAACAAGCTTGCGCGCAATTTGGCGGCAAATCTGGGCCAGACGTGATCTATGACCCTGTGGGTGGCGCATATAGCGAAGCCGCTTTCCGCACGATAGCTTGGCGCGGACGCTATTTGGTGGTCGGCTTTGCGAATGGCGAAATTCCAAAGTTACCGCTGAATTTAATGCTTCTCAAAGGCGCTTCGGTAGTCGGCGTGTTTTGGGGTGAATTTGCCAAGCGCGAGGTGAAAGCAAATATGCAAGCGATGCAGCAAATGATGGGCTGGCTAGCGGAAGGCAAAATCCGCCCGCACATCTCACAACGCTATCCATTAGCCGATACCGCGCAAGCCTTGAT
>JACPVY010000228.1 GCA_016197345.1 Burkholderiales bacterium | reverse complement strand
GCTAAAACCGAGGGCACCGGCGAATATGTTGACGACACCGTCATCACCACCAAGGTGAAAGCGGAAATCTTTAACGATGCCACCTTAAAATCACGCGAAATCAATGTCGAAACTTTTAAAGGGGTGGTGCAATTGAGTGGTTTTGTCGCAGCCAGCAGTGATATCGGCAAGGCTGGCACCTTGGCGCGCAATGTGCGTGGGGTAAAAGCAGTGAAAAACGATATCCTCGTCAAGTAATGCGCGCAAAACTCAACTATTAGTAATAATTTGAACCGTAAAATTGTACCGAATTCACAATTTATATCGCAATATTTTGCAATTTTGCGGTTCAAAAATTGCCCCCTAGTTACAAGAAAAACATGTCCAAGATCATCGCATCACCACTTCAACGACGCGCTACTCTTGGCGTGTGGCAAGCCGGAATAGGAACTTTCTGCACACCATGTTTTTTGGCTGTTTCTCTGGGAACAACGGAATAGTTGGCAGCAAAGTATCTTCTTTAGCAGCGCCATGCTGCATTCGCACAAATACTGGTGAAATGCGCTGAAATAGTGGAAAGGTTCAGGTTTAATGGCACGTGACTGTGTTAGGATGCACCTCCTCCAATGTAATTAACAGTACAGAATAATTTTGTGGCCCCAACCATGCCACATCGCCCGGATCTTCGAGTACCTTTAGCCACACACAAGCTGCCCCTACTCATCCAAGAATCCGCCAGAGGTTGCAAGCGCCTGCGCGTTTGCCCCTATCTCCTAGCAAGGACATCTGCATCGACATGAGCGGCATAACGCAAGATCCGAAACAAAATCAGCTTTTGGCCAGCCTGCAAGATAGTGCGCTAAAGACCTTGATCCCCCACCTAGTATGCACGCCCCTGTTGCTAGGTGATGTTTTGTGCGAGTCAGGTGCCAAATTGCAATACGCCTACTTTCCTACCACCGCCATCATCTCTTTACATTACTTGCTAGAGAACGGCAACTCCGATGCGGCTGATGTTGCGCTACACGCAAGCCCTGCTGACGCATATGTCACAAACGGCGGTCTGTAATCGTCACCATACAGTCGAACAGCAATTGTGCCGCTGGCTCCTGCTCACCCTCGACCGCCTGCATGGCAATGAACTGACGATGACGCAAGAATTGATCGCCAATATGCTCGGGGTCAGGCGCGAAGGTGTCACCGAAGCGGCTGGCCGTCTGCAACATCAGGGCTTGATTCGCTATCGTCGCAGGCATATTACCGTGCTTGACCGCGCGGGTCTGGAGGAGCATGTTTGCGAATGTTATGGTGTGGTCAAAAAAGAATTTGCGCGTTTGCTGTCAGACACGCAGCATCCACCCTTACACGAGCCACTGTACGGGTGAGCCGCATGAGAGAACTCTTCCCAAATATGAAGCCGATAAAAAAGCTGCTAGTTGAGCAGATATTGTCGATCGGCTTAGTGCTCACTTTAGTGGTGTGGCTGCTCAATATTGTCTTTGGCTGGTCGATTCTGCATCAGTTGCTGATGTGGTCTGCTTTGCTAGCTGGTGGTGGCCTTGTATTGTTACTGCGACACTGGCACTTAGCGCCCTCGACAAAGCAAGACCAAGCGCCCAATGCAAATGCGCTACGGCTCCTCAACACGCTGGCGCTACAAAATGCCATTGTCCATAGCGTCAATGTGTCTAGCATTGCGACTGATGCGCAAGGGATTATTCAAATCTTTAATGCAGGGGCTGAGCATATGCTGGGCTATAGCGCGCAGGATGTGATCGGCAAAATGACACCGGGTGGCTTATCGGATGCACAAGAGGCGATAGAACGTGCCGTGCGCCTGAGCCGCGAGATGCAAACGCCGATTGCACCCGGTTTTGAAGCGCTGGTGTATAAAGC
>JACPVY010000227.1 GCA_016197345.1 Burkholderiales bacterium | reverse complement strand
GCCGCCGCAACCTTGGATAAAGGCAGCGACGAGCGCAAGCGCAAGCTTGGCTTGGGTTTTCATAAAAAGTCTCCATTGATTTTGTTGTAAGGCTGAGGACAATGAGATTGGCTTTTCCTAGCGTGCTACCTCTATGCAAAAGCCGATGCTCAAGGCTTGCGCGGCACATCTTGTGGATGTGCGCGCAATGTCGCTGTGCGCTATGGGCGCTCGTGACGTATCCGGCCACACCCGCGCGAGTATCGGTATTGCCACATGCCACATGCCACACCTCATCGCCCAAGAGCGGAATAAGGGGGGACGCTATGGCGGCGCTGGTATGGTCGTCGGATGGGAAAAGTATAGTTATAAAAAAATCTATGCTAGAAATAGGAAATCAACATAGGCCCATCAGCGCAACTTATAGCCGGGGCAAAAATTTGCTCGCCAAGCAATTTTTCTTGAGTATTATCTGGCCAAACAGAAAAATTTACGTGTTTCTCACTAAGACACAGCGCCAACACCACCGAAAATTTTGCACGATATTTTATGCAAGACGCAGCCCAATGGCCGCAAATTGGTGACACACTAAGGGCGTAGGCGAGAATAAGTTGGAGGTTGCGCTGGAGCTGGTATGCAAGCGAGGTCTGCTCGAATGTAGTCGGTAGCGCTAAAGGCTGCGGCGGCACCAAGGCGCCGCTAAACCAGCAATCTCACCGCTCAATATTTCGCTGGATCAAACCACAGACTTGCATCCTGCAAAGGGGTGTCTTTCGGCAAAAAGCGATTTTCCAGGCGGATCAAGCGTCGCTCTTTCAAGCGTGCGGCGCGGATTGCTTTGTCATTGTATTTGCGGAAAATGGCATCAAAACTGCCGTCAGCACGCATTTTTTGTATGCCTAGCGCGACCCTATCGTAGAGCGCATGGTCGGTCTTTTTAAAGAAGAAATAATATGGCCATGGGTAATATAGCAGCAGATTTTTTTCCACCACTAAATTAGGCATCTGCTTACCAAACACATCGAATTCATTGAAGATTTCGCCGATGCCACGCGGGAATAGGTCAAAGCGTTTTTGTTCACTCATGCGGAACAAGTTCTCGTATTTGGTGGTGATGACATCGATGCCATTATCCTGATACAGACGTACATCACCCCAACCTGTCCCCTGCCCTATGGTCAGTTTACGCAAGTCATCTATCGTTTTAACTTTGTCGATTTTTGCTTGATTAATGGCAGCAGTAAATGCAATGCGATAGCCCAACAAGCCTTTGCGTAATGGAATGCGTAGAGGGAGGTAGTCGCGCTCTTTTTCAAATGAAGTCGAACTCCAGATAACGTTGATAGAATTGCCTTCGCGCAGCTCCATCAAATAGCGCGCTTCATTCATCGCCATTGCGGATGGCCCCAGTTGATACGGGCCATATTCGGCAACGGTTTTATCCAGCGCAGTTTGCAGAATTTCGATTAAATCGTTGAAGCGCGGATCGTTCGCGGATTCATTGGCGGGGTACGTCACCTTCAACATTTCCGCCCAAGCTGGCTGAAAGCAGCTAAGCCATAGCAAAATCACAAGGTATTTGAGCATCGCAAATTCCTCTTTTGAAAAGGCATGTGGCGCAAAGTGTATCCCTTGCGCCTAGCCTTGCCAACACATCGAAGAATATTTCACGCTCCTACCACAGTATTTACAACGTTATCAGCACGCCGCAAAGTTCACCGTCACCACATGCACCGCCAAGCCACCTAGCGAGGTTTCTTTGTACTTGGCTTGCATATCAGCGCCTGTCTGACGCATGGTTTCGATCACTTCATCAAGGCTCACAAAATGGGTGCCATCGCCTTTCAAGGCTAAGGACGCGGCGGTAATTGCTTTCATCGCGCCCATACCATTGCGTTCGATACAAGGGATTTGCACTAGCCCGCCAATCGGATCACAAGTCATGCCGAGATGGTGTTCGATGCCGATTTCTGCGGCGTTTTCGATTTGTTCATTGGTCCCACCTAACGCCGCGACCAAACCTGCCGCCGCCATCGCGCAGGCGACGCCGACTTCGCCTTGGCAACCAATTTCGGCACCTGAAATCGAGGCATTGCGCTTACATAGCATGCCGATTGCTGCCGCCGTCAGCATGAAGTCGCGCACGCCTTGTTGTGGATTGCTCGGTTTGCAGTCTTCAGCGTAATAGCGTAGCACTGCTGGAATAATACCCGCCGCGCCATTGGTTGGAGCCGTCACGACTCGTCCGCCCGCCGCGTTTTCTTCATTCACCGCCATCGCATACAGGCTGACGCGGTTCATTGCATCGTGCGGTAATTGATCGTGGGATTCGTGCGATACGCTCCATAGCTTGGCCGCGCGCCGCTTCACTTGCAGGCCGCCGGGTAATTCGCCCGATGCTTTTAAACCATTGCTAATACAGGCATGCATCACGCCCCAGATTTTGTCGATGCCAGCATCAAGCTCATCATTACTGAATGTGGTGCATTCGTTCGCACGCATCATGGCGGGAATACGCAAGCCGCTTTGCTGGCCATGTGCCAGCAATTGCGCCATGGTGTCAAATGGAAAGGGTAGCGCGCGCGGTGTCGCCGTCGTTTGTTGTGCAGCTTCGCCTGCCGCCACGATGAAACCACCACCAACTGAATAAAAGATTTGGTCGATCTGGCTACCGTTGTCATCGATGAGGCTGAAATGCATGCCATTCGGATGCTCAGGCAAGCTTTGTTCTTTGTGCCAAATCAGATCGTCGAAAGGATCAAAGGCGACGATCTTTTTGCCGAGCAAATTGATTTGCTTGCTGGCTTCTAGGGACGCCAATTTACCGGCGACGCTAGCGGGGTCGATCTCTTGTGGGGTTTCGCCCATCAAGCCCATCAGCACAGCGACGTCGGTGCCATGCCCTACCCCAGTCAAGGCTAACGAGCCATATAGCGCAACTTGCACTTTGCTAGCGCTGTTGAGTGCCTCACCCGCTTCGAGCAAAAAGCGGCGTGCTGCTAGCATCGGCCCCACAGTGTGAGAACTAGAAGGCCCGATGCCGATTTTAAATAGGTCAAATACACTCATATCCATACTGCAATCCCCCTAAACGGTGATAGCGGCCCCCGCAGTATGGCGCAAGCGATACGTCGCTAGCAACCATGGCGGGCCAGCGACGCATGCATTAACAACTCATACTGTGATATTGGCCAGCATATCGTCCACCAATTGTGGCAAACTAATGTGCGCCTCCCAGCCCCAGTCTTGTTGCGCTTTGCTGTCATCAAGACTTTGCGGCCAAGTTTTGGCGATCTGTTGGCGTGCGTCTGGTTTGTATTCGATTTGAAATTCTGGCCGCTTTGCGCGTATCGCTTCAAACAGCTCTTGTGGATTAAAACTCAAACCGTCAATATTGTATGCCGAACGGATAGCGATATTCGCACTTGGCGCTTCCATCAATTCAATCGTGGCGCGAATTGCATCCGGCATGTAAATCATCGGCAGCGTGGTATCGGCTTCAAGGAAGCACGAATAGGTTTCATTCTTCAACGCGGCGTGGAAAATCGCGATTGCATAATCGGTGGTGCCACCGCCGGGTGGCGATTTATAGCTGATGATGCCGGGATAGCGAATCGAGCGCACATCAACACCATATTTCGCGAAATAGTATTCGCACAGCCGTTCACCCGCGAGCTTGCTAATGCCATAAATCGTGCTTGGGTCCATCACCGTCATTTGCGGGGTATTGACGGGTGGCGTATTCGGGCCAAAGGCGGCAATCGACGATGGCCAAAATACTTGCATCGGTTTGCCCGCCTCGAGGCGCACGCGCGCCACTTCGAGGATGTTGAGCAAGCCGTCCATATTCAAGGTCCACGCCTTCAAAGGCGCGGCCTCGCCCGTGGCCGACAGCAGCGCTGCCAGTTGATAGACTTGGTCGATTTCTTCTTCCTCGACCAATTTTGCTAGCGCTGCTTTATCTAAAATATCCAGCACCTGGTAGCGCGGTGCCGCATAAAGGTTATTCGGACTGATATCAGTCGCAATCACATTCTGCGCGCCATGCTTGGCTGCTAATGCACCGACCAACTCGCTACCGATTTGGCCATTTGCGCCTACGATCAAGATTTTTGCCATGTTTTATGCCCCTGGTTTTTTGGGCAGCCCTAACTCACGACTCGTTTGCACGAAAGCATTCAAAGCGCGATCAAGCTGCTCGATAGAATGTCCAGCCGAAATCTGCACCCGCACACGAGCCTGTCCCATAGGAACGACGGGGTAGAAGAAGCCAGACAACAAAATGCCCAATTCATACATGCGTTGCGCATATTTTTGCGCCAATTGGGCGTCGTATAACATCACTGGCACCACTGGGTGCATGCCAGGTTTGATAGAAAAGCCGAGTTTGGCGATTTCGCGCCGGAAGTAAGAGGTGTTAGCGTGCAAGCGGTCACGTAATTCAGTGGTTTGCGTCAGCTTTTGTAGCACGGCAATCGAAGCGCCGGCAATCGATGGTGCCAACGAATTCGAAAATAAATAAGGGCGCGATTTTTGGCGCAAGGTTTCGATCACTTCTTTCTTGGCGCAGGTAAAGCCACCCATTGCGCCGCCCAGCGCTTTGCCTAGCGTGCCGGTGATGATGTCGATGCGGCCCATGACGTCGTGATGTTCATGCGTGCCACGGCCAGAGCGGCCCATAAAACCCGTTGCATGGCATTCATCGATCATCACGAGGGCTTGATATTTGTCAGCGAGGTTACAGATTTTGTCGAGTTGCGCCACGGTGCCATCCATCGAAAAGACGCCGTCAGTGACGATGATTTTGTGGCGTTTGCCGGAAGCGGCTTGCAATTGCGCTTCGAGGTCAGCCATGTTGTTGTGTTCGTAGCGATAGCGCGCTGCTTTGCACAGACGGATACCGTCGATGATGGAAGCGTGATTCAACGCATCCGAGATAATTGCATCTTGTTCGTCAAATAAAGGTTCAAACAAACCACCATTTGCATCAAACGCAGCGGCATACAAAATGCAATCTTCCATGCCCAAAAATTGCGCCAGTTCTTTTTCCAATTGTTTGTGCACGGTTTGCGTGCCGCAAATAAAACGGACTGACGATAGGCCATAACCGAATTGGTCGGTAGCGCGTCGCGCTGCCTGCACCATCCATTCCTCACCCGACAGGCCGAGATAATTGTTGGCGCACATATTGACCAATTTGCGACCATCTTCACTCAAGACTTCGGAACCTTGACGGGATGAAATGACGCGTTCTGGTTTAAACAAACCTTGTTCGCGTAAGCCATCGAGGTTCTGCTGCAAGCCGTTGAAAAAGTTGTGTCGCATATCGTTTACTGCATTCATTATTGCCCCCTTAGCATGGTTTGCGGTTACTGCCAAATTGAAATTAATTGCTGCATGATTGCTTGATGGTCAAGATTAAAACCAAAAACAAGCACGCTTTTCCATTCACCGCAACACTATATGCGATAGCAAGACATCTGTCTGGCGAATATGTATTTTTTAACATCCATTTCCAACAAAATCAGACGACAGACAGACCAACAAACAACAAGTTAATGACGAACAAGCAACAATTTCAATGGCGCGGTTAAATTCCACTATTTTGCACTCAAGTTCAATATAGTGGATATTATCGAAATCCATTGAACAACGCAAGACGAATTTTGTTAGACTACGAACAAATAATGAATTCGCCTGCCGCGCTCTGGTGGGCGAGCCGCACAAACCAGTCATGCTGCAAAAGGAAGTAAGATGAAAAATACCGTGGTTGAAAATGCACCGCCAGAAGTCGGCGTCGCCCTGCAGCGGCTACGCTTAGCGCGTGGCTTGACGTTGGAAGATTTGTCGCGCATTGCGGGGGTGTCGAAATCCATGCTGTCGCAAATCGAACGGGAGAAAGCCAATCCAACCATCGCCATTACTTGGCGACTAGCGAATGCCTTAGGCGTGGGTCTGGGCGAATTACTCAATAGCAGCGCACCAGAAATGGAAACCATCCGTTTGCTAGAGCCACACGAAACCCCGACGCTACCGGGCAACCATGCCGGTTATATGCTGCGCATTTTGGGGCCGATGGAGTTGGCGGGCAAATTTGAATGGTATGAATTGCAATTAGCGAGCAAAGGCGAACTCGCCTCTAGCCCACACGACCCCGGCACCACCGAGCATTTGACCGTGATTTCGGGTAGTTTGGAGCTAGAGGTGGGCAATCAAATCAAGAAAATTAAAACCGGTGGCAGCGCCCGCTATAGCGCAGATCTGCCGCATGCGATACGAAACCCCGGCAAGACCGAGGCGCGCGCGCTGTTGGTGGTGGTGCATCGCTAGTAGCGCCGACGGCGTGGATCAAGCTGCGCGGCATGCCGATTGCAAGCCGCTACGATGACGCCGCGACAATTCGCGCCCGTCCACTTGATTTTGCCAAATACAGTAATTGGTCGGCCATATTCACAAATTCGGTCGCGTTATCATTTGCTTGTGGCACGCGACTGATGACGCCTTGGCTAATGGTGATAATTTTTTCGGGAATGGCATGCTCTGGTCGAATGACATCAGAGGTCACGTTTGCAATCGCCAATTGCCGCACACCTCGCTCAAATTCTTGCGCTATCGCGTAGGCCGCTTCGATGGGCGTTTCTGGCAAGAGGCAAACAAATTCTTCGCCGCCATAACGGGCCACGATATCACTGGGCCGCTTGACGATCTTCGCCATTACATTGGCAATCGCTTGCAAGCAGGTATCGCCCAGTTGATGCCCATAGAAATCGTTATAGCGCTTGAAAAAATCGACATCCATGAAAATCAGTGACAGATCTTGTTGCTTGCGTTGGCATTGCCGCCATTCTTTTTCCAATGCTTCATCAAAATGCCGACGATTGGCGAGGCCCGTCAAGCCATCCACCCAAGCGAATTTTCGCAACAAATCGGTTTGCAATTTGAGGCGAGTATGAGTGTGCACCTTCGCTTTCACCACTTTCGGGTTCACGGGCTTGAAGATCACGTCGATCGCACCCGCATCCAAGCACCTCGCCTCTTCTTCACTGTCTTGATTGGCGGTGATGAAAATAATCGGAATATTGCTGGTTAATTCATTGGCCTTCAAGAGCTTGAAGGTCTGATGACCATCCATTCCCGGCATCAACATATCCAACAAAATGAGATCGGGCAGCTGCGCCTCACATGTCTCTAGCGCCTGCTCGCCACTTGTTGCAATAAATACCTCATATTCCTCACGAAAAATTTGATACATCGAATGCAAAATCAGCGATTGATCATCAACAATCAAGATGGATGGTCGCGCCTTCATTTGCCGCATGAGTGTTTCGTCTAAATCGAATGGGATTGTCATTGGGTATCTACAGTAAAAAGGTGGATACGAAACCGCATCCAAATTGATGGATTGAAATACCCCTCACGTTTTCGCAATTTACTTGCTTTCAAAACATCTTCATTTAATTAGGGCACTCCGCCTTATACAAAATAGCAGCTCATTTAAAACTTTGCAGAGCCAGTACGCGTTATTTGCTGAAAAAAACAGGTAAATGTCCTACCCTTTTACAGAGTCGCGACGGACCAGCACATGAATAGCATAAAATCAAGTTATGCTTGGTAATCAAGTACCGCGAAAACTAGGAATTTTATTGATATAAAAAACATTGATTTCTTGCAAGTTGAGAAATGGATAGGGCGATTGCAGTTTTTCCAACAAGCATTTTCTATCGCTTCTCTTATTAACACGCAATCACCACGATCAACGTACCTCCCACGCGCAGTATTGAATTTGACAAAAAAGACGCACGAGAAAGATGACTATGTCAAAAAAATCTCACGCAGAAATGACACGCTTGCACGCATTGCACGCGCTAGGCTTACTCGATACCGCAAAAGAAGAGCGATTTGATCGCTTGCTGCGCATCGCTAGCAAAATGTTTGCACTCCCGATAGGCTATATTTCATTGATCGATCACGAACGTATTTGGTTCAAAGCTGCACTTGGTTTGCCCTTTGCACAGTGCCCTCGGCAGCACTCTTTGTGTGAAACCACTCTTGAGCAAGATGAAGTGCATCTGGTAGAAGACACGCGCCAGGTTAGCAGTTTCCACGCCCACCCATTGGCCCAACTCGGTTGTCAATTTTATGTCGGTATCGCGTTGCACAGTTTGCAGGGCTTGCGACTCGGCACACTCGCCTTGATGGCGACCGAACCCCGGCAAATGCATGCGCAAGATAGCGCTACCCTGAGCGATATCGCTCGTTTGATCGAAGCGGAATTGAATAGCACGCAATCACTAACCGATTTTCATGAGCTCAATCTCGCACGATTTTCGGCCATTGTTGAGTCTTCGGACGATGCCATCATCAGCAAAGATTTGCGCGGCCTCATTCAAAGCTGGAATCCTGCCGCCAGTCGCATTTTCGGCTATAGCGCAGAAGAAATGATAGGCAAACCCTTGATGCAATTAATGCCAGAAGAGCGAGTTGGCGAAGAACGCAAAATTTTAGCGCGCTTAGCGCGCGGCGAGCGCGTTGAGCATTTTGAAACGGTACGCGTTCGCAAAGACGGGAAACGCATTAATATTTCCGCGACGATTTCCCCGATCAAAGATAAACGCGGCAAGGTAATAGGTGCATCAAAAATTGCACGCGATATCACAGAAAATAAAACCACGCAGACAGAATTATTATTAGCAAAAGAAAAAGCAGAGGCTGCGAATCTTGCCAAAAGTCATTTTGTTGCCAATATGAGTCATGAAATTCGTACGCCGATGAATGCCGTTCTTGGCATTGCGCAATTATTGGCAACGACTCCGCTATCAGCCGAACAACGCAAATATCTGGATATGATGCTTTGCGCTAGTCAAGGATTATTGAAATTAATCAATGATATTCTCGACTTTTCCAAAATTGAAGCAGGGCAAATGGCACCGGTTTTAGCGCCATTTCGACTCGGCGATATTTTGCGCGAAATTGCCAGCATCATGAGCATCAATGCACGCGACAAAGATTTGGAACTCGCCATCGGCGTCGAACCTAGCGTGCCCCTCAACCTGATCGGCGACGCCTTGCGCTTGCGGCAATCGCTCGTCAATCTTGTCGCCAATGCGATCAAGTTTACCGAGCGCGGTGAAGTATCTGTGTTGATCGAAAAAATAGAACAGATTGGCAATTCCTGCGTCTTGCGTTTCACGGTACGCGATACCGGAATAGGCATTAGCAAAGAACAACAAAACCGCCTTTTCTTGCCATTTTCTCAGGCCGATGCAACAACCACACGACGCTATGGTGGCACGGGAATTGGCCTGAGCATTTGCAAACACTTGATTGAAATGATGGATGGCAGCATTGATATGCGCAGTGAGCCTGGACAAGGCAGCGAATTTTGTATCACCCTCCCCTTACAAATTAGCGATGCAGAGGACAAGGGGCGGCAATCCGCACGGCTGAATATCTTGCTCCTCGACGACAATCAATGCAGCCGAGAATATCTGCAAAAAACCATACGCACTTGGGGCTGCCAAGTCGATAGCGTAGCGACAAGCCGCGAATTTTTGGAAAAGATTCGCGCGAAACAGATCTTAGGTCAACAATACGATGTGGCACTGGTCGATTGGCAAATGCCTGATGTCGATGGCTTATCGACCATCGAGGCGATGCGGCAACAGTTTCCGCACTTGCATTTGCCTGTAATGGTGATGGTCAATGCCTTTGCCCAAAGTCAATTAAAGCGCCAAGCACAAGCGCAACTCGCGGCGGCGGTGTTAATTAAACCGGTGACTGGTTCAAGCCTATTTAATGCGCTGCATGAAGTCTTGAGCGAAAAAGCGGATTTCGACAACCGCCCTAACAATCAAGAGGCCATCCCACAAACACAGCGCATCGACGGCGCGCGTTTGCTGTTGGTTGAAGACAATCCCCTCAATCAAATTGTGGCCAAGAGTATGTTGGAACAAGGTGGCGCGATGGTTGATGTGGTGGACAATGGGCAAAAGGCGGTCGAACGTTTGCGCGCAGACGCGCTGCACTATCATGTGGTGTTAATGGATGTGCAAATGCCTGTGATGGATGGTTTTGAGGCGACGCGCAAGATTCGCCAAGAGTTGAAACTCAATCTCCCGGTGTTAGCCATGACGGCAGGTGTGATGGAGACTGAACAAGCGAATTGCAATGTTGCTGGCATGAATGATTTCATTCCCAAGCCGATTGATTTAAATCAAATGCTGGCCGCAATTGCACGCCACTTGCCAGCCGAATATTGCGGTGTCAGCGAATCGACGCTTACGGATCAAAGCACCGAGCAAGAACATGTGTTCGATAGCAAATACTTACTCGCTGGTCGCCAAGCAGATTTACTGTATCGGCAGTCATTGTTTAGCGCAATGCGCGATGCTATTCAATTTGGCCCAAGTCAAATTACGACGGCGTTCAACCAGTGGCAAGAAGGACATGCGCGTATCGCAGCAGAAATTTTGCATAGCTTGCGCGGTACCCTGGGTACGCTAGGAGCACACAAATTCGCCGCTGCCAGCCTGACATTGGAAAAAGCGATCAAACAAGAAAACAATGCGGCAGTCCCGCAATTATTCACGCAAGCACAACAGGCATTGCAACTCACCGTCGCAGCGGCCAGTGCATGGCTAGCACAAGAAGAAAGCGCACATGAAGCACCACATGAAGAAGCAAACTTTGGCGAGACAATTCAACTCGCCGAACTCAAACGCTTCTTACAAGAGCAAAATATGCGCGCATTTGACGTCTATCTTCCGCTCAAATCCATCTTGAAGAAACAATTGAGCGCCCAGCAATTCCTCGCACTAGACGAGGCAATGAAGTCGCTCAATTTTAAGAAAGCGCTGGCATATCTGGCTAATCAATAAACTCCCCCACCTCACAATCCCCCAAATTACATGCAGCCCCCGGCACGCGTGTGGTCGCGGCAGGGACAACAGTTACCCACAGCCCACACAGATCTATATTTACAGAATTATCGTATCCGGCTCTCGCCAAAAGTTTCGACGTAAACCGGCTCTGATGGAAGCGGATGCACCACCCAGCAAGGTGGAAAATATTATCAGAGCCCACTGGCGTGCTACGCAGAAACCGGGCATTTGCCGCTCGATAACAACCCATCGAAAACTCTCTTCGTCCATTTGCGCTTGGCCGAAAAAACTGGCAATTCGTCGTTGAAAAAAGCAGCAGATTAGTTCGTTGGGGTGGCGGTTGGGCTAGGCGCTTACTTATATCTAACTTTCGCCCACTATCTTTCACGATCTATACAGCAAATCAACTAAGTGCGCATTTGCAAAATGCGGTGTGGCTTGATGAAATGCGTTGAACCGGTTGGTGTTTCAATCGAAATCATTCCGCGCCAAAATTTCGCGATTTATTTTTTTATCCAGACAGGCCTATGTTTGCGTGCAAATTCCTGCAAACCAAATAACCGCAATTTTTCTACCCATTTCTCGGCATCAGTCCGCCCCACACCCAACGCGACGGCTGCTTCCCGCAATAGAGCAAATTCCGTGCGCAAGGTGGTTGGCATATAGGCAGGATCGTCTGTGCTGACACACACGCGCAGCGCCCCCCGCCGCAAGCCGAAACGATTAAAACGTGCACCGTCTTCTAGCCAATTCGATTGCGGTGCAGTCCAGCGAAAAATCGGATGTTCCATATAGTTTTTTAAGCGGGCAATATAGACGTTTGAAGTGGGTAATGCCTCCAAGATGAGACCTTTTTTATCGTAGGCAACCATCAAAAAGTCTTGCAGCGCTTCCATCATTTCCAATTCTATTGGTGGATGCGCATCTTCAATAAATCCTGTTTCAGGTGATAAGCGCGGTGGCAATATGGTCTGTCCCAGGTCACTGGGGCGAATCCGCACAATATACGCTTGATTTACCTTATCGCAATAACAAGACTTATTGTTTTTGCTTAGCTCTTGCAAAT
>JACPVY010000226.1 GCA_016197345.1 Burkholderiales bacterium | reverse complement strand
GACATGCTTCAAAGCCGCCGCGTGAATCACCACATCTACCCCATCCATCGCTTGGATCAAGCGCGGCTGATCACGCACATCACCAATGAAATAGCGCATTTCAGGCGCATTAAAGGTTTGCGCCATTTCATATTGCTTTAGTTCATCGCGCGAATAAATGATGACTTTTTTCGGCTTGTAACGGGCAAAAATTGTTTTGACAAATTGTTTGCCAAAAGAGCCAGTGCCGCCAGTGATGAGGATGGATTTGTTGTTCAGCATGCTTGCTCCCGTTTCTGTTCTCAATAGTTACTTTTCTCATTAACTCTGGCTGCGCCAACTAGCGAGCCTGCCATACTGCAATGTAGTTTATGGTTCGCGGATAGATTCATCGAGCGCTTTAGTGAGTGGCCAAATCAAATACGACATCACCGAGCGCTTACCAACGACGATTTCTGCATTCAAGGTCATGCCGGGCAACAGCCGGGTGCGGGCCGTCATGTTTTTCAATTTCGCATCGCCCAAATTGATGCGTGAAAGGTAATACGCTTCCATTCCCGGTGCAGAATTATTTTCACGCCGAAACGCATCTTCGCTAATCGTGCGCACTTTGGCGGTGATAGATCCATGCCGTTGAAATGGGAAGGCATCGAGCTTGACATGTGCCAAATCACCGGGTTTGATATAGCCGACATCGACAGAATCGATTTGCACTTCAGCTTCCATTTGCGCCCCTAGTGGCACGAGTGTAAACATGGCTTCAGCTTCTTTCACAATCGAACCTTGCGACAGCTTGGTAATTTCAAGCACGACGCCATCGGCAGGCGCAATCACGGTTTCTAATTTGTGCCGTTTATTGGCTTTTTGCAATTGCTCATTCAAGGCATCGCGCTCACGCGTAATGCTGAGCAATTCTTCCATCGCTTTTTGACGCCAACCTTTTTCAAAGGCGGATTTGTCCGCTTCTAAGCCTGCCAGCTCACGGCTAAGCTCGGTTTCATGGTTGCGCGAGAGCATTAAATCGCGCTCCACTTCCAGCCGTTTATCTTGCGCCTCCAACAAGTTGACCTTGGCACCAAAATTTTGCGCGACCAATTTTTCTTGCATCGCTTCACGTTCGCGCAAGGATTTCAAGCGCGTGGCTAACACTTGTTGATCGCGTTTATTGGTTTCTTGTGTGGCTTTGATGCGGGCGATGGATTCTTCCAACTTGCGTTTTTGCGCGTTGTAATTGGCCAAACGCTCAGTCGCTAGGTTCGATTGCAAGGCGGTGTCTGCATCTTTGCTATTAAGCTCTAAGCCACCCATACCGGATAGCTCGGCACGCAGACTTTGCTGCTGGATTTCCAAGCTACGCATGCGATTCATCACCTGCGATTGATCAGCCAAGGCAAAGGTTGCATCTAACATCGCTAAGCGTTCGCCCTTTTTGACGACCTGACCCACTTTGACGTCTATGCTTTGAATGATCGACGTCTCTAGCGGCTGCACCACGATATTCGGTGCAGGATTGACCAATTTCCCTTTAGCGATGACGACTCTTTCCACTTCTGAGAAACTCGCCCACACCACAAAACTGACGAGCGCTAGCACCATCAGATGTAGCGTCAAGCGCGCAATGCGCGGCAAAGGGCTGCGTTCCAATTCGTCGGCATCGGGCAAAAACTCGACTTCCGGCCCCGGCTTGGCTTTGCCTATAAGTGGCTTGTTTGCTGGTTCCATAATGTTTGGTAAGTTGCACAACGTCCAAGTAACTCTTCATGCCGCCCGCTATCCATTAAGCGCCCGTGTTGCATCACCAAGATACGGTCCGCATTAACCAAGGTGGAAAGCCTATGTGAAATCATGATGACGGTACGGCCAATTGCAATTTTGCTCAGGTTGCTGATGAAAATCGCTTCACTCTCAGGGTCGAGCGCACTGGCGGCTTCATCCAAAATCAAAATACGGGGTTTGGCCAACAGCGAGCGCGCAATCGAGAGCCGTTGCTTTTGTCCGCCAGACAGGTTCGACGCATTTTCTTCCAGCAGGGTGTCATAGCCTTGCGGCAAGCGTTCGATAAATTCGTCGGCACCCGATGCTTGCGCGGCAGCGACAATTTCTTCAAAACTGGCATCGGGTTTGGTGGCGCTAATGTTGTCGCGCACCGTGCCGCGGAATAAGAAATTTTCTTGTAGCACGACCCCGACTTGACGCCGCAAATGGGACAGTTCAATTTCGCGAGCATCCACCCCATCAAAGCGCACGATACCTTCTTGCACCGGATACAGTCCTTGAATCAACTTGGTCAGCGTCGATTTCCCCGAGCCGCTACGACCGACGATACCGATCATTTGCCCCGCTTCAACCGAGAACGAAGCGCGATCTAAGGCCATGGTGGCCGCCCCCGGATAGCGAAACACCACATCTTCAAAGCTGATCTGTCCCGCTAATTGAGGACGCAACCCACCTGCACCGCCACGGCCTTCTGGTGGGCGATTCATCACTTCACCTAACATGCGCACCGAGAGCGCCGTTTCTTGGTATTCATTGACGAGGCCGACAATCGCGATCAACGGAGCAACGACACGACCAGATATCATTTGAAAAGCGATCAAGGCACCGACCGTCATGGTTTGATCAAACACGTCTTGTGCGCCGATGATGATAATGGTGACAGGTAGCAACTTGCCGAGGAAATCGGTGATGGCGTTACCGGTGATAGAGATGCGCCCAACACGGAAATGCATGGTAATCGCTTCGGCTGAGCGTTGATCCCAAATCCGGCGCTGCGCTGGTTCAATCGCTAAGGCTTTGACGGTGCGCATGCCATGTATGGTTTCGACCAACATCCCTTGGCGCCGCCCTTCAGCCGAATACAACTCGTTTAAGCGGCGCTGGAAGGTTGGCACCATCGCCGCCACAATTGCCATGATGATCAAGGTGAACATCAAGACGATCATCGCTAGCTTGACCGAATAGCTAAACAAAATCGGCAAGAAGATGATCAATGCGGTGGTATCCAAGCCAGTGAAAAACAAGCGCCCAGTTAAGAATCCACGGATTTTTTCCAATTGCTGCATGTGACGGGTCACGATGCCGGCGGTGGTCGTTTCGAAATAATCAATCGGCAGTGACAGCAAATGGCTGAAGGTGCGACGCGTTAAGCGCATATCGATTTTATTGGTCGCCGCTAGCGTCAAGATCTGCCGTAAAAAGCCAAAGCCTGCGTCGAATGCTAAAGCCAGCACGATCCCTACCCCGAGCACCCACAGCGTGGCGATGCTTTGATGCACCAGCACTTTATCAATCACAAGTTGGAAGAAGATAGGCGAAGCGAGCGCGAGTAAATGCATAGCGACGGCAGCAATCGCAATATCGCGAAAAGCCGCT
>JACPVY010000597.1 GCA_016197345.1 Burkholderiales bacterium | reverse complement strand
CCAAATCTTGCAAACTGCCGACACCGCCCGATGCTATCACTGGAATATGAATCGCGTCTGACACAGCACGCGTTAAGCCTAAATCAAAACCACCTTTAGTGCCGTCTCTGTCCATGCTGGTAAGTAAAATCTCGCCAGCGCCTAGACTTTCCATCTGTTTTGCCCACGCTACCGCATCCAAACCCGTCGCTTTACGGCCACCGTGGGTATACACTTCCCAGCCACCGTGCTCATTGCGTTTGGCATCAATCGCGACCACGATGCATTGCGAGCCATATTTTTGCGCTGCATCTGCCACTAACTGCGGATTCGTCACTGCTGAGGTGTTGATCGAAATTTTGTCTGCACCAGCATTGAGCAAACGCCGCACATCTTCCACCGCACGCACACCGCCACCGACCGTGAGCGGAATAAAAACTTGCGAAGCCACCGCTTCTATCATGTGCAAGATCAAATCACGGTCGTCGGACGACGCCGTGATATCGAGGAAGGTGATCTCGTCTGCGCCCTGCTCGTCATAGCGGCGGGCAATTTCGACTGGATCACCAGCGTCGCGCAATTGCACAAAATTCGTGCCTTTGACGACGCGGCCATTGGTCACGTCGAGGCAAGGGATAATACGTTTAGCCAGCATATTCAGACTTCTCACACTTCTGAGGCAGCGCAGGGATTTTATTCGCCACTGAGTTCATCGGCGCGCAACTGCGCGGTGTGTAAATCTAACGTGCCTTCGTAAATCGAACGGCCACAAATCACGGCTTCGATCCCTTCGTCTTGCACCGCGCAAAGCGCTTCGACGTCGCCCAAGTTATGCACGCCCCCCGAAGCGATGATAGGAATCTTCACCGCCTGCGCTAGGCGCACGGTGGCTTCGATATTCACGCCTTGCATCATGCCATCACGTCCGATGTCGGTGTAAATGATGGATTCGACGCCGTAATCTTCAAACTTGCGCGCTAAATCAATCACTTCGTGGCCAGAGAGCTTACTCCAGCCATCAGTCGCCACCTTGCCATCTTTGGCATCCAAGCCAACGATGATCTGGCCCGGAAACGCGCCGCAAGCATCATGCAAAAAGCCAGGGCTTTTGACCGCTGCCGTGCCGATGATCACATAAGCGATACCAGCATCGAGATAGCGCTCTATGGTATCGAGATCACGAATCCCGCCGCCTAATTGCACCGGGATTTCATCCAGATCATGCTCGTCTTCATACTCGCGCACAGCATCCAAAATCATGTGTACCGCAGCATCATTTTTGGGCTTGCCAGCAAACGCGCCATTTAAATCCACCAAATGCAGGCGCCGCGCGCCGCGTTCTAGCCAATGCCTCGCCATAGCGGCAGGGTCTTCCGAGAAAACTGTGGCAAGGTCCATATCGCCTTGTTTGAGGCGAACGCAGTGACCGTCTTTCAGGTCGATAGCAGGAATGAGCAACATGGTAAGGGTTCAGAGTGGTCTGGTATCAAGTTCGGGCCAAGCAAAGCTGGTTTGGCCTATCGCTAAAGGGTTAGTAGGGTATTCAGTTTATTAGGGTTGCCAGTGTGCAAAATTTTTATAGAGCTGCAAACCGGCGCCAGCACTTTTTTCAGGGTGAAACTGCGTTGCAAAAATATTTTCACGCGCAACAGCGCATGCAAAATACGCGCCATAGTCGGTACTACCTGCCGTGTCTGCGGCATTTTCAGGCACAGCATAGTAACTATGCACGAAATAAAAATAACTGTCATCGGGAATTCCTTGCCACAACGCATGCGGCTGATCTTGCCGCACCCGATTCCAGCCCATTTGTGGCACTTTGAAGCGCGATCCATCTTGTTGCAAGCGCCCTTCTAGCGCGAACCGTACCACCTTGCCGGGCAACAAGCCCAAACCTTCGGTGTGACCTTCTTCGCTAAAATCAAACAACATTTGCTCGCCAACGCAGACGCCAAATAGCGGTTTCACACGCGAGGCGGCGCATACCGCTTGCTGCAAACCCGATTCACGCAAGCTGCGCATGCAATCAGGCATCGCGCCTTGGCCGGGCAATACCACGCGATCAGCGTTTTCAATCGCGGCGACGGTATCGACGATACGCACATCCGCATCCGGTGCAGCTTTGCGCAAAGCCTGTTCGACTGAGCGCAAATTGCCCATGCCATAATCGACTATTGAACACAGTTTCGCATTGGTGATGGGCGTTTTGCCCGCGAAGATTGTCAATGTGCAAGGTCACCAGCGCATGATTGACAAAACCTTGGAAAAATTCGCGCGTTAAATCGACATCAAAGCTGCCTATCATCGCCCGCGTGAACGGCAGGTGGTATTCCAAACCGGGGCGACCTGAGAAATCAATCACCACCCGCGACAAAGCTTCATCTAGCGGCACATAGGCATGGCCATAGCGCCGCAAACCACGTTTATCGCCGGCAGCTTGCGCAAACGCCATCCCTAGCGTAATGCCGACATCTTCCACCGTATGATGGGCGTCGATATGCAAATCGCCCTTCGCTTCGACTTCCAAATCAATCAAACCATGGCGTGCAATTTGATCCAGCATATGGTCTAAAAATGGCACACCGGTATTGAGCTTTTGTACTCCGGTGCCATCGAGATTGATGGCAACGCGGATTTGGGTTTCATTCGTATTGCGGCTAACGGCAGCAGTGCGTGGCGTAGTCATGATGTGTTTGAAGCGCAAAGCTTCAGGGTTGTCTTCGATTTGAATAAGAAAATCAGGCTTGCAATGCAGTTTGTAGTGCAGCGAGCAAGGCCACGTTTTCCTCCGGGGTGCCGATGGTTAGGCGCAGGCAGTTGCTCAGCAATGCATGCATTTTACCCACATTTTTGATTAACACCCGCTGTGC